>JBDTPR010000077.1:0-14892 GCA_039932635.1 Candidatus Solibacter sp. | reverse complement strand
CCACGCTCCGGCGCTGGTCCTGGTGCAAGTTCACCAGCGTGCTGTTTTGGCTGGTGCTGTCGCGCTGGCCCGTGCGAGCAACGTAATCCCCGTCCAAGACCGTCAGGTTTTGGAAGCTTGCGAGGCAGAGACGGAGAGCTAGGAGCACGGCCAAATTGCAGCCCGGCAGCCAAGTGCGCATCTGGCAGGCGATCCGTTCATGACGTTGGCGGACAATTTCACGACTCGTCTGGTGAGGGTGCTGGCTACGTACTATGGCGATGATTCAGCAGCCTTGTGGCAGGGGTAGCCCACCCTTTTTACGTCGTCGGGCTTGAGCTTGCCATTGAAGAGCTCCTGCTGGAGCCCCTTCCGGCGCATGTCCTCAAAGTTTCGCTCCAAGCCCGCTGCATTTTGTTGTATTAAAGCTAAGATGGTCCCGCCGGCGGCCACGACACCGGTCAGCAGCGGAATGAGGTTGGCGGTGAGCGCAAGCGCAAGCCCCTCGTCGGCGGTGTCGGCAAGGCGCTAGCGAGTTCACCCGGACCATCGCGGCGGGTATCACAATTGGAGAGCGGCGTCGGCCAGATCCACGAGGGCGCCCCCGGATTTCTGCGAGTCGATCCCGGTCCACCAAGGCCATTGGGAAGATCCAAAAAGGGGGTCGGATCTCTCCTGCCGGCTGGAGTCTGCTGGCGCGCACTCCGGCGCCTACCCGGACAGGATTTCCACCTGCTGGAAAACGCGTCGCATAGGACGCACAATGCCCGGAGTGTATAGCCGGATACTCTAGGTTCGACAGTTCGGGTACGATAGTTCGAACGCGTCCACCTCCCACGTCTGCGGCAAAACCAGTAAAATAGGACCCATTCTTAAATCCGGAAAAACGTTGACCGATGTATTGAGTGAGTAGGACGGACGCGGCAGATTAGTGATCTTCCGACTAAGACCGCAAGAGATCAAAAGGAGTGTCAGATGAGAATGGAACGAGCCCCACGGCCTTGGAAGAACATCGCGTTACCCGACGTCATCACGGGCATGCGTTCCATGCTCACCCTGGAAGAGAAACAGTACTTGACTTGGCTGACGTCGGAGAAATATGACGGGTGGGGCGCCGTTGTAGATCTCGGACCTTGGCTCGGAAGCAGTAGCGCCGCACTGGCGGAAGGGCTCAAACGCCGAGGCTCGCACCAGCGGATTCGCAGCTTTGATCTGTTCCAGTGGGATTCCAGTTATATGGATCCTGTCGCTTCAACAGGCCTTAACCAGAACGACGATTTTCTCCCTGTTTTCACACAGGAAATCGGCCCTTACGCTCCCTGGATCGACGCCCGGAAGCAGGATCTAATGAACTACCTCTGGAACGAGGGGCCAATCGAGATCCTGTTCGTGGACGCCGCTAAGAGCTGGGAACTGATGAACGCGATCTTGCGCGGTTTCGGGCCATTCCTTGAGGCCGGGCGGTCCAGGATCATCCTTCAGGACTTCCGCTTTGATTGTCGCTGGCTTCCCCTGACGTTCGACAGTCGGCCCGATCTTTGGGAAGAGGTGGAAGATGTGGACGACGGCTGGACGGTGGCGTTTACACCCCTGAAACCGCCGGCCGGGCCGGGGGGTATTCACGCGGATTACTCCGAGGAGGCGTTTCCGCTCCGGGCAGCGGATCGAATTCTTCGAGACCGGATCGACCGGGAGGAGCCATCCAAGCGAAGCTTTTTTCTCAAGATGCTCCATGAGAGATATCTGGCTGCCGGACCTGAGGACAAAGGAGAAAGCGTTACTTCCGGGGTGCTAGACCACGGGCTCAGCGTGGCCGAGATGGCGCTTTTGAGGCCGTGGAGCCAGGTCTCGATTCCGGCTGAAGTTGAACGGATTCCGTCAATGCTGTCCAACGACGAGAAGCAGTACCTGATCTGGCTGACACAAGAAAAATACGAGGGCTGGGGAGCCATCGTGGAACTGGGGGTTTGGCTGGGAAGCAGCAGCGCTTCCCTCGCCGAGGGACTGCGCCGACGGAGCTCGGCTGCCGAAATCCATAGCCTGGACCTGTTTCGTTGGGAAGACTACATGACTGCTATGGCCGGTCCGCTTTGCAAGACTGGTGAAAATTTCCTGCCGCTTTATTTGAAAGAAATCGCCGCCTACGCCCCCTGGGTAAAACCAAGGAAACTGGACCTCATGCAAGCGGCTTGGGACGGCGGTCCTATCGAGATCCTCTTCGTCGATTCTGCCAAGAGCTGGGAGCTGGCCAATGCGATTCTCAACGGATTCGCACGTCACCTCATTCCGGGACGCTCGCGGATCGTATTACAGGATTTCCGTTTTTACTATGCTCATTGTTTGCCGCTCATCTTTGACAGCCGTCCTGATCTATGGAAGCAAGTCGAGGACGTGAAATACAGCACGACCGTGAGTTTTATACCGCTTAAGCCTCTATTCGGTCCTTGCGGCATAGACCTGGATTACTCGGAAGAGTCTTTCCCTTTGAGATCAGCGGAGCACCTTCTCCGGGCCCGGATGGCTAGAGAGGAACCTTACAACCGACATCAGGTTTTACAAGCGCTCTATCGCAAGTATCTGATCGATGGACCGCTAGAGGAGGCATTGAAGCTGCGAGCGGAAGTTGTTGCCGGCGAGGCCGACCAAAGTGATCTAAAGTCGATGGAAGATGTTAATCATATTCTCTGTGGCCGGGGCTGGCACGCCCTAAGCCAAGGGGATTTCAAAACTGCTCGCGAGCTCGCAGAGCGATGTTTGTTGATCGAAGGCGCGGTATCGGTGTACCCCCCGACGCTGCTGGGATTTGCGCTCTTGCGGTCGGGGGACTCGGCAGGGGCCAAACGTGCATTGCAGCAGATTTTTTCCCTCTCACCGGATTTTCGCTCAGGAAGGATGTTAGGAGTTGAGATCGCCCTGTCCGAAGCCCGCCACGAAGAAGCAGCCACGGAAGCACTAGCCGTGTTGAGTGCACTCCACGACGACGAATCAACGACCCATTGGGCGCTTTGCCTGCTTTTCCGGGCCTGGGCTGCGCAGGGACTTCAGGGAATGCGGCTGCCTGCATTGGCCGAACTGGCGGACGGCTTCAGCCGTAGCCCTTCGTTTCTTACCCATCTGGCGATAGAACAGTTCCAGGCGGGCCAAAAAGCTGTGGCGATGGAAACTCTCGATCGTGCCCTGGCTTTGGCGCCGGATTATTCCTTCGCCGCCGCTTACCGGGCTCAGTGGAGCGCGCTTAGTCTGCCGGTCGACTAGGACGTGTCACTCGTCCGCGGGTTCACCCCGGAGTTATCCGGTAATGCTATTCAACCAATCGAGGCCATCTCAACGGACGCCTCCGCTGGCTGCAACTGTCTTGGCCCGATAGTGAACGTACCAGCCGTACGCGCTCTCCACGATTGCGTCCAACGACGAGTAGCGTGGTTGCCAACGCAACTCGGCAGCGGCTCGCGAAACGTCAGCCACGAGTACTGCCGGATCGCCTTCCCGGCGCGGCTGAAAGGCCACTGGGACTTCGCGCTGGGTGCGCTTCGCAACGGCGGCTACAACCTCGCCCACCGAATAGCCAAGGCCGGTTCCAAGATTGAATGAGCGACTGCGTCCTGTGGCGCAGAGATACTCTAGCGCAACGACATGAGCCCGTGCGAGATCGGTCACGTGAACGAAGTCGCGTATCGCGGTGCCGTCAGGGGTGTCGTAGTCCGTGCCATAAATTTCCAGTCTCTGAATGTCACCCAAGGCGGCGGCGATGGCGATAGGAATCAGATGCGGTTCCGGCTCGTGTACCTCTCCGATCTCGCCATCGGGATCAGCTCCGGCGGCATTAAAGTAACGCAGGGCGGCCCAGGACACTTGACCGGCCTGGTGGCGCTCGCTCAACAATTCTTCCGCGATGCGTTTCGACTCCCCGTACGGGCTTTTGGGACTCTGTGGATGATCCTCGTTAATCGGCAGAAATTGAGGATCGCCATAGATTGCGCAGGAGGAAGAGAAAATGATTTTGTTCACTCGCGCGTGGGCCATGGCATCCAGCAGATTCCGGGTATTCACGACGTTGTTTTGGAAATACTCTGCGGGCTTTAGAATTGATTCCCCGACGTAAGCAAAAGCCGCAAGGTGAATGACGGCGTCGAAGGCGTGGTCCCGGAAGGTAGAGAACAACGCATCGCGGTCACCCAGATCCAGTTTCAGCAGAGGTCCCCATTTCACCGCCCATTCGTGCCCGCGGCACAAATTGTCGAGCACAACCGGGGTGTGACCGGCTCGCTTCAATTCTTTCGCGACGTGGCTCCCAATGTACCCGGCGCCCCCGGTCACCAGGATCCGCATTTTGCCTGGCCGATCCATCAGAGGATTCGACCCCCAGTGGTTTTCAAATGGCTCACCTAGCATCGCCGCACCACGAGCTTGACGATTGTATCCACAAGCATATCCTCGGGCATTGACCGATAGGGCGCCACGAAACGGTCGCGGAACTCGGCGGGTACGGTCGCTTGCTGAAAAGACTCCACCTTGATCACCTCGAAGCCCTTCAGTTCAAAAAGTTTCGCGAACTCTGCGGGACGCAGCCGATTGGAACCATGTGCCAGAGTTTCTTCGTGGCTCTCGGTCAGAAACTGGAGCGGATGGACCTGGGGGTCGTGGTAACGGCGATGGTCGGTGCAATCGATCACGTGAACCCCCATTCCTCCAGGCCGGGTCACTCGGGCCAGTTCGGCGATAGCAGCCTCGACACCGGGGATGTGTTCAAAAAAAGCATTCGACACGATAAGGTCGGCCTCCGCGGTCTGAAGTGACAGCGCGTGTACCGATTCCCGGCGGTAGACTAACTTCGCCGGGTCGATCCCGGTGCGATCGCCGGCGCGCAATTTCGCCAAATCGAAGGACTCGATATTACTCAACAAACGTGAAATTCGGACCGGATGTTCGCCGACAATCCGAGCGGGCGCTATCAACAGGTCTGCCGCAACTCCTGCCAGGGACTTTGCCGCGCGAGGCCAGTCGTGAATCGTTTCCAGATCGATGGCGATGCCGCGGCGCGCGCCGAGCATGAGCAGCAAGAAAAGAAATCCGAACGGGTTCAGCGAACCGCAACCCAGGTCCACAATCGTAGCCCCTTCCAAGGGGGGCGGTGGGGGGCCCACGTAGCGGAAAAAACTATCGAACAGATCTCGATACCTGCGGATCGAAAACCGGTTGTTATGAAGGTCCAGGGCCTGCTCCAGCTCGCCCTCCAAGTCCAGCGCCAAGAGGATCGCTTCCTCCGAAACGCCGAAATCGCCTCCTTTAGCCCGCGCCAGCGTCTCGCTGGTGAGTTCGCCCAGCGTGACTTCCGCCAGCGCCGGTAGCCGGTTTGGAACCTGCGGGCGGTGCAGACCGCCGGCGGCGAACTCCATGGGCGCCACCGGCTGGAGGTCCGCCAAAGCGTGCCATTCGGCCCGCAACCGGTCGGCTGCGATCTCTTCCGTGACCACGTTCAACGCCGCTTCCACGGTGTTCATGGCGTCCGAGTTTGAACCGGCGGCACGCTGTTCGCGAGCCAAAAGCTCAAGAAACTCCGGAGTCGACTGGGCGTAGTCTGGCAACCCCTGCAGCTTCGCCAAGTGGGATGCGCTCGGGCCCGCAGCTTGCCAGATTTTTTCGAGCAGTTTCAGCGCCCAGGACACGGTGGACTTCTCGCAGACGGTGCCGGAGACTACCTCCAGCACGCCCCGTTCCGCGTCTTCCAAATGTCCTTCCGCCACTGCAATCTCCGCGCACCCCAGGCGAGCCGAAACCGACGAGGGATCGGTTGCGAGGATCTCTTGCAGCCTCGCACTAGCGGCTTTTCGATCGCCCAGCTGTAAGAGCGAGAAAGCCAACAGCGACAGAGCGTGCAGCTGCCGGCCCGGGGAGATTTTGATGGATTGCCGGGCAATCGTCGCGGCCGTTGAATAGTCGCCGAGGTCGTAATATTTCCAGCCGCGCGGCACCAGGATGTGTTCAATATTCTCACTACTGGCCAGGTCCGCTTCGGACGTACCGCCCTCCGAAAGCAGCGCCTCCCTCATCCTCGGCGTTTCTTCTGGCGGGCCCTCGATCAGATGCTTACGATAGAGCATTCTGGCGTACCAGCGCCGCTGTGAGGGCTCTTCCACGGCAATCCTGTTTTTCAGCAGCCGCTCAGCCACCGGCAGCGGAAAAGAGTCTTCCGAGTAGTCGGTTTGTATTCCCGCGGGACCGGTCAGCGGCCTGAGCGGAAGAAAGGTAACCGTGTGGCCTTCGTCCACGGATTCGATTTCCTCCCAGAGGTCCGGACGACTGTCAAAGATCAAGGGGAGAAAGTGAGTTTCGTGGTAGCGGAAATCCTGAAGGACAACTCGCGTTTTCCCGGGCTCAAGAAACGGACCGAAGCTCCGGAAAATGGCGTTCGTAAGCTCCCAGCTCTTGGCGGCATCCACGAATAGGATCTCAATCGGACCGCCGGCCCAAGAGAAGGTGGTCAGGTCCTGTTTGAGTGGTCTGATCCAGGCAGAATATTCGGCCGTCTCCTGTTCGAATAGCGGCAGGAAGTCCTGCCCATGCGCCAGGCCGGCGCCCGACACGGACTCCATGTAAACCGGCTCCCATTGAAACAAGTCGATGCTTTGAATCCTGGTGTCCGCACCGCGCCTCTTCAGCCCTTCGGCGAGAGCTACACTACTGCTCCCGAGCCACGGTCCCAGATCCACCACCGCACCCCATCCTTCAAACTGTTCGGCGGTCAGCCAGCACAGGTACTGTTTTTCTTCGGCGGACAGCATGGACTTGATCCGGGTGACCGATGCGGGCAGAGACGTGCTCTGCCAGGGACGAGGTGTCCGGCTTGGCTTGCGTAAATAATCAAGTAGACTCATTGGATTCGGCCACCCCTCTCGCTGTGGTTATCAATCACGCTCGAATAGAAATCGAGGGATAACCTCGCAACCCGTTCGTCGGTGAAGTTCTCTTGTACGGTCTGGCGCGCCGCGCGGCCGAGCTGGCCGCGCAGAGAGCTGTCGTTGAGTAACTGCTTGATTGCCAGCGCGAACGATTCGGCGTCTCCGGCGGTCGCCAATAGTCCGTTCGTGCCGTGCTGAATCAGTTCCGGCACGCCTCCCTGAGCGCTCGCGACGATCGCGCGTCCCGCGGCCATCGCTTCCAGACAGGAGTACGGTAGATTCTCCCAGAGGCTCGGTAGCAGGAAGATGTCCGAGGCGTTGACGCAGGCGCGCACCTCATCCAGGCCCAACTTGCCGAGATAGTGCACGGAGCCTTTGAGTGGCTGGTTTTTGAGCGACGGCAACAGGGTTTGCTCCATATATCCAAACAAATCCTGTCCGGCAAATACGAAGGCGGCGTCGTGATCCCGCAGCACCTGGCTAACCACCTCTCCGCACAGGTGTATGCCCTTGCGGCGCTCCATGCGTCCGGCGAAGAAGATGATCGGCTTATCGGATGGCAACCCATATTTGGAGGTCACATCCAGACGTTCTTGCCGGTCGAACAGGTCCAGGTCGATACCGTTCGGAATCACTCTGACGGGCAGGTTCACCGCCATCTTGCTCCTTACCTCTCCAGCCAGAAAACTGGAGCAGCAACTAAGAGCGGTAGCACTTCGTATGGCTCGCTGCTCCAGCCAGGAACACAGCATCACGTCTTTCGCCGGTACGTCGTAGAACGGCATAATCAGTCGCGAAGGCGAGTGAAAGCGAACAATGCTGGGAACGTCGATCATCGAATTGATGAGCAATCCTTCCGCTCCGCATTCCGGCATTTCCAGAATATCGAAGCGGTACCTCTCTTGCAGCGCCTTGAGCGCGAGGTACATCCCCCAGCCATTCTCAAGGCGCTGCCGGGACCACCAGCATTTCCAGCGCCCCAGACCGCGGAAGAGTTGCATAACGCGCCCTCCGGGCCGGAACCGGTGAATGGAAATATCGTTGCGTTCCAGTGTGGTGAGCGGACCCTGTTCTTTAAGGCCGGCCAAGACATGCACTTCGTGGCCGAGTCTTGCCAGGGCACGAGCCTGGTACCAAGTGTAAGAGCCTATTCCGCCGAAGCCGGTCTCTGGTGGGTACTCGAAGGATAGTAGGCCAATTCTCATTTGCTATCGGGTAATCGGCCGAACACTGCGAAAAGTGTGCTCGCCCAGAGAAGTCATTTTCAGATCGATTGTGAATTTCGGTGTCACCGCACCCACTTGCCGGTACAGGTCTACGCGTGTGGCATTAGGCGCAACCACCGGAAAGGACCGCACCAGCTCGAATTCCGGCCCTGTCACTACATTGCGGAGTAAACGCTGCCCTTTCGCCCATTGGGAATTCGTTCCTACTTCAATAGCCAGCCATCGGCAGCCAGATTCCGTCTGGAGCAACCTGACGACGTCTGCCGAAGAACCGGCGCTCAGGGCCTCTTCCCAGTTGAAGGTGGCGGCCGGGCCGAAGTGGTAAAGCACCTGTTGACCTAGAACAAGCCTGCGTCTGAAATCGGGATCGAAAGCGCGAAGATAGAATCCGAACAGCCCGTCGTGGTAGCCGTCATAAAGAATTGCCTCCTCGGGGGCGTGCTGACGCAGGTACAAGGCTATTGCGCGGAAGCCGGACTTGTGTAGCGTGGGAACCCGCGATGCACTCCACGCGCTCCCCGCCAGTGCCACGATCAACACAGTGGATTGCCAAACCGCTGGCAACGGCCGATATTTCGCGGCAAGGCAGGCGATCCCGATCGCCGAGCCGAATAGGAAGGCCGGGGCAACAATCAGCACATATCGAGAGTCTTTCGCAGGTAAAAGCGAAAACACGGCCAGTGGGACGAGGATCCAGAGAGCGACGAGTTGGGCTTCTTTCCTCCATTGGGCAGTACGAATGCCCAGCACAATTCCGAGCGCACCGAGCGCGACGGGCACCGCGCCCACCAATCCGGGCAGACTCAACAGGTAAAAGGTGAAGGTTTCGGCGACCATCACCTTCGCCAGGCTCGGCACATTGCGTTGCAGGAACGTCGGGGCAAATGCGCCCGCTATAAGAATCGGTATTGCAGCGAGCAGTGCTACCGCGACAATTGCCACGGCTCCCCGCGAGCGGTCGCGGTTCGCACGCAAGAACGGCGCCCACGCAAGTCCGATGGCGATGGCGATTCCGCCTTGATAATAGGTAAAGACAGTGGCTGCGCAGAAGGCGCCGCATATCAATACTCGCTTTCCGCCGCCGCATTCCACCCAACTGCGAGCGTGGTACAGGCTTGCGAGGCCAAGCGCCATGGCAGGCACGTTCAACATCACAGTCGCCGACCAGATAACAACGCCTGGCATGAAGGCCAGGAACACGCCTGCCCAGCCGTAGGCCGGCCCCAACCAGCGCCTCGCCCACGCCATGCTGTAACAGCCCGCCATGATTCCGAACAACACTACCAGGGCCTTCGCCGCGTATGGCGTGGGCCCGAAAACCCGGAAGGCGCAGCCTTCCAGCAGATAGAAAAGCGGCGGGTAAACGATCGGGTTGATCACCGGGTAACGCGCGTAGTAACGGGTGGCAAAACCGATGAAGTCCGTGGTGCCGCTGGTGGCCATATCGTACCAGAACAGGCCGTTGATCGCATGGCGCGGCGAATCGCCCTGAAATGCCAGGCCATCGTCGTCTCGATGCAGTCCTGCTAAGAAGAGAAAGGCGAGAATCACGAATAGAATTTGAATGATCTTGGACTTCAAAATGCCGGAACTGTTGCCTGCGCCGTCGATGGGCTTCGCGGGATAGATGCGGTCGTAGGGAATCAAGGGAGGGGGAATGGCGCTACTGTCCAGGCCGATTCCCGGCGTCATCACCGGACCGGATCGGGAACGGCGCGACCATGCGAGAGTGCCCAGGGCGCGAACCACGTAGGGCAGAACCCGGAAAATGAGTCCCGTGCGCCACGCCCGCGCCGCCCACCTGAAAGACCGTACATACGCGCCGGAGCGGAACAGCACTCCGGCCACGTACAGGGCGAATTGATCGGTAGACCGCCGGAGTAATTGAGGCTTCAAGTCCGGGTCCCGCTCCAATGCCCCGCTTATGAGCAACTGTCGCGACCGCCACATCTCGTCGTACTGTGTGGACATGCTATCCGGCAAGCGCCGGTAGCCCACCAGTAATTGGCGTGCGACCGCAACTCGGTATTTTGCGGCGACTTTTAGTGCGACGTCCCAATCCTCACAACCCCGGCCGCCCCGCTGTTCCATGCTCTCGTCGTATCCGCCGGCTTCCTGCAGATACTTCCGACGGTATAACGGTACGCTCGCGTTACCCGTATAGTTCACCTGCAGCAGCAGGGCACTGGCGTCTCCTTCGATTTCCCATGAAGGCGACCTGTCCAGAACCACGCCGTTCTCATCTATCCAGACCCACCAGCAGTAGACCAACCCAACCCCGTCGCCACTCTGCTGCATGATTCGGACCTGCTCTTCGATCTTGGCCGGATCCCAGAGATCGTCGGAGTCCAACGGCGCCACAAATTCGCCCCGGGATTCCTCCAACCCGCGATTTCTGGCGCGCGCGACGCCGCTGTTGGGCTGGTGGAAGATGCGGACCCGTGCGTCGCGAGTCGCAATACCCTGTATCAGGGATGCAGTCTGATCCGTGGAGCCATCGTCCACTACAATAATTTCGAGGTTCCGATAGGTCTGGCGGAGCGCGGATTCAATCGTCTGGGAGACGAAGCGCTCGCCGTTATAAACAGGAAGGACAACCGAAACGAGCGGCTCGGCATCCCCTTGCTGCAAGCGTAAACTCAACGCGTCCTCGCCGATGCGGTGCGAAGTTGCCAACTCAACCATTGAGCGGCGCGACGAGGCTGCAACAGAACCCGACCTACCCATCGGATCTTTTCCGCCACCGGGGCGCCGAGAAACCAGGTCCACATCAACTTGGAGGACGTGCGCTGCGCCAGTGCTATCGCCGAATAGCGCTTCTGGGCGGAGGCACGAGCCGTTTTGCGAACTGGTGCGAATGCCAGGATTCCGGGATAGGTGACGTGGGCCCATTCCAGCGGCCCGCTACGCCGATGTTGCAGGAATTCGGCTCGCACAGCGAGGCAGAGACAGTCGCGGGAGGCTTCGAGGGTTTGCCAATCGAGGCCCGGCTTCACATCCAGATCAGCGGTCTGGTTTCGGTATCCGATGAAGCCCGAAACCGTTGCGACTTCCGGCCGGCGATCGAGAACCGATTCCAATGTCCCCAGACAATGCGGTTCCAACTGAACACCCGCCTCCACGAACGCGATTCCGCACACGTACGGTGCGGCTTCCAAGATCTGCTGAAGCGCGGCTTCGCGTGCCAATGAGTTTTCCCGATCCACGAAGCCGACTCCCAAGGTGCGACACAATTCCAGCGCCTGAGAACTTCCGATCGCTACCACATGTGCGGCAACCTGAGTCTGCCGCACCATGTTTTCCATGCACTCTCGCAGGAGATCCATTCGATCCCCGAAACTCACCACCAGGCCCATGCCGCATCGTGCCGGTGCAGCGACACTCACTGTGGCGGCGGGCTTGTCCGCCATCCGTTCCACTAGTCGGCGGCGCAATTCCAGGTGATGCTCCAAAACAGTCTGATTCGAGCAATGCCGGCTAACCGCGGCTGCCGCGTTCCGACCCATTTCCGCTCTTCGGTCCGGCAATGTCTCGAGCGCAGTGCGCAATGCCGAAGCCAAGGCAGCGGGAGTCGCATCGGCGGCGATCCAGCCGCTTTCGCCATCCTCGATGAGTTCGCGCATGCCGCCGTGCGGCGAAACCAGCACGGGCAAGCCCGAACTCATGGCTTCAATACAACTGTACGGAAGGTTCTCCCAACGCGAAGGGACCACGGCTATCGCAGTGCCGGCCAGAGCTTCCCGCAATTTCTCGCGGCTCATGCTCCCGTGGAAATGAAAGCGCGGCCGAACGGCGCTCGGGATTCGGTCCCAAAGAAATCGGCGGACAGACGCGCCAGGGCCGCCATCGAAGGAGGTGTCGCTCCCTATAAAGTCAAAGCTCACAGTCGGATGAGACTGCGCGACTTTGACCGCCGCGTCCACCCATTCCACCACCCCTTTTCGCAACTCGAGCCGCCCGGTGAAACAGACGGAGTCGCGTCTCCATACCGCAGCCGGCCGATCTATGCCGCCGCTGTCTCCAAGTGGATATGGAATTACCCGGACTTGACCTGTTTCCAAGCCGAACATCGCCTCTGATTGGCGGGCCAGAAAGCTACTGGGGCATAGTACCTTATGGGCCGCCTGAACGGTATAGCGTTCGCACTGCCGGAGCGGCTCATAGTCGGAAAGAGTTACATCCCACTGGTTATGATGAAAGATGAGTTCCGACGGCGAGTGTAAGTGGATGATACATGGTGGCTGTTTTGCGGGGCCGAGGCCCAAGGACCGTCGAAGCTGATAATAATAAAGGGGCGCCTCCCATTCGGGCGCCTCGATCACATCAATACCCTCGGAGACAATCAGGTGCTCTGTTACAGCCGCCACCTGCCAACTGAATGCCTGACAAGGACAGTCGCCCCTAGTCAAACTATTGATAATCAGCGAGTTGTGCCGGGCATCCTGAAAATTCGGGGGCACTGGATCATCTGGTGAGACTCGATGAACCACGATCTTGCCGTCATGCGCAATCGCGGAAGGCGCGCCTTCCCACCGCTGTGCGATCACATGAACGTGGTCGCCAGACTCGGCGAGCAATCGGCAGATATGTTTTACGTAGGTGCCGATTCCGCCGGGAGGATAGGGAGCGGGGGGATACTCCCGACAGATGAATAAGTGCTTCATTGATATGGCGCGTCTTGGCCGCAGAATAGCGCGACCGGAGTTGGTTCTAGCAGGGGGAATTAGCAGTTTGACGGCCAGAAGGGAGGCAGTTGATTAGCCCACGTCCTTTAGTTGCGCGGCCCGGGAACAATTCGGCGTAAAACCATCGAGATCGGTTACTATGCGGCGCCAAACCAGCTTCCCGCTCTCATGAAATCCTTTTGATGCAGATCCTACGCCGATTGGCAGCTGAAGTGCAACATTTGCTGAACATCAGCGACTCGAAGCCTTCCCAGCCTTAAATTCTTTGTGATGTGAACAGGTGCATCTTCAAGCTGAAGGCAAATTGCCAGCGAGCCACCGTAATACTGGTTTGTCCCAAAAGGGAGTACTATTCCCAAGTTTTCCGATATATTAGCGATTGAGGATTTCGGGTCGTTGATGTTAGGCAATACTACAGTCAAAACCATGAACCATTTGCTTCAATCCCGCTTGGTTCCATAGCCATGGGAGTGGTCCAAGGCAGCTTTCCGTGAAAGTCAGTGTGATCATTCCCGCCTACAACGCCGCTACCACGCTAGTGGATGCGGTCGCGTCGATTGAGAAGCAAACCGCGCAGGATTGGGAAATCTTAATCGTGGATGATGGGTCGAGCGACGATACCGGGGAAATTGCTGCGGCTTTGGCGGAGCGGGATAGCCGAATACGTGTCATTACCCAGTCAAACGGCGGGGAGAGCGCCGCGCGGAATGCCGGAATTTCTCAGGCCCGCTGCGATTGGCTTCTCTTTTTGGATGCGGATGACTGGGTGGCGTCCAATTATTTGGAAAAGCTCGCATCGGCAATTGACGCGGACCCCGCACTGGACGCGGTCCACTGTGGCTGGGCCCGTGTAGCGCAGAACGGCGCGGAAATTATAGAAGAATATAGGCCTCCCAGCGGCGACCTGTTCCCGGTCCTGGCCCGGCGCGCAGCCTTCGCGGTGCACGCCTGCCTGGTCCGCCGATCGCTGGTCGAGGCCGTCGGTTTATTCGACACTAGTCTGAAAAAGTCTCCCGATTGGGACCTCTGGCAGAAACTTGCCCGTCGCGGCGCAACGTTTGGTAGTGTGCCGGAGGTACTTGCGTACTACCGAATGGTTCCAAATTCCGCTTCTATCGACGCGGAACAAATGCTTCGCGACGGACTTACGGTACTTCGCCGTGGCCACGGACCAGACCCTAGAGTCCATGATCCACTGCCGCAATATGCGAATGGTCTCGCCGGCTCGACCGTCGAAAGCCAACAGTACTACCTGCTTTCATGGTGCGCCGGTCTCCTGCTTGGTGCCGGAGAATCGGCGGAACGTTTGCTGCGCTTGGTTAATGGCGAGGAGTACACCGACCTTTACCCCCTGGCAATCGCGCAGTGCATTTTCGATGCGGCGCCGCTCCCTTCCTGTCTTGGCAGGCAGGATTGGGAAGAACTCTGGCGGCCCATTGAGGCCCCGACAATCGCCTTTTTGAAGGCTCTTGAACTGCAATCGCAAACTGCTCAGTTGGCTGAGCGTTCCTTGAAAGAGTTGAAGAAATTGATTCTCAGGAACTCGCCAGTTTGGGCCGATGTGATCCACAATGAGGAGGCTTCTGCCGCCGCCTTACAGGATACGATCGCGAAAATGTCCGAAGGCTTTGCCTGCTTGGCAGCGGACAGGGATGAATGGCGCTCCCGTGCCCAGCAATGGGAACGTCACAATGCCGTTGTGATGGACACGTTGTCAGTCGCGGAGCAGCGCACGGCGGAGCTGGCAGCAGCGACATCCGACCTTGCCATTGAACTTCAAGGTTCGAGGTTTCAGATAGAAACGCTGACCCTGGCGAAAGAGCAATCGCAGCGGGAGCTACAGGAATTCGAAGTACACACAGCCGCGCTGACCGGGCAACTTCAGACTGCGACGGGACGCAACCATGAGTTGGAGCGGCGTCACCTTGAGGTGATCGAGGAACTGGCCAATGCGAGTCGCACGATTTTGACTTTAGAGCAGCGCATAATAGCAATGGAACTCAATTTGGCCGGCGGGCAGGTACGCATCAAAGAGCTGGAGCGGCACGGGGAGTCGTTGGACCTGCAACTCACCACGGCTCGCGCTCGCATTCAAGAATTGGA
>JBDTPR010000076.1:0-14956 GCA_039932635.1 Candidatus Solibacter sp. | reverse complement strand
AGGAATACCAGTTGCGCTGCTGCCATTCCAGATCGCCCCACTTCGGATCGCGCTTTTTATTGGGGAAGAGCTTGGTGTTGTTGAAGTTCAGTACCGGCGTGCCCACCCAGTTGGCGTTCATGTGAACGATCTGGCCGATATCGCCGTTCCTGACACGCTTCAACTGATCGAGATACCAGGTCTGCGAACGCCGCTGCGCGCCCGATTTCACGGTCAGTTTCAGTTCCTTCGCCTTCTGCGCGGCCGCCATGAAGCGGCGGATTCCGGTGGCGTCCGTGCCCATCGGCTTTTCGCAGAAGATGTGCTTTTTGGCTTCTACCGCCGCCTCGAAATGCAGCGGGCGATAACCCGGGTTGGCGGCCAGCATGACTATATCGATATCGCTCGCCACCAGCTTCTTGTAGGAGTCGAAGCCGATAAAGCGGTGCTCCGGATCTACCTTGAAGCGGCTGGAAAGCTCAGGCTTCAGGTTCCGCGTAGTGCGGATGGAATCTTCCATGCGGTCTTCGAACACGTCGGCCATGGCAACGATTTCCACGTTGTCGCAGCCGGTGAGAATGTTCTGCATGGCCTGCGTACCGCGGCCGCCACAGCCGATCAACCCGGCCCGTAATTTCTCCTTGCCCTGACCGCGAACCAATTCGGGTCGGATAATCTGAAAGGCGGTAGCAGCGCCGATACTCGACGCAAGAAAGGACCTGCGCGATTTAGACTCGTTCATAATTCCATACCTCCGGACCACTTATTCTATAATGCAGATCACCCGTTTGGGAGTTAACGTTATTAATTATGAATCCGGCCGACTATATCTTTCAGCCTGATCTGGCGCGCGCCTCCACGCTTCCGGCACGCTGGTATACCGATCCGCAGATGTATGCAGGCGAACAGAGCGCGGTCTTCGGGCGTACATGGCAGGCCGCCGGGCTCGCCGAATGGGCCGCGGCGCCCGGCGATTACTTCGCCTGCGAGATCGCTGGCGAGCCCGTGCTGGTCACACGGGCGGCCGATGGAACGCTCGGCGCCTTCTCCAATATTTGCCGGCATCGCGGGTCGGAATTGTGCAGCGGGCGAGGGTCGGGGAGCGTGGTGAAGTGTCCCTATCATGGCTGGAGCTACACGCTGGATGGCCGCCTGCACGGCGCGCCGGAATTCGAGGGCGTGGCCGATTGGGATCGCAACCAGGTCTGCCTGCCGCCCTTTAAAGCGCAGGTATGGGGGCCCTACGTCTTCGTCAATATCGACCCGGCGGCGCTGCCGCTGAGCGCTGTGATTGGCGACATCCCGCGCGAGGTGGCGGCGATCGGGTGCCCTATCGACAGGCTGAAGCACGCGGCGCGACGCGATTACGTCATCCAGTGCAACTGGAAGGTGTACGTAGACAATTACCTGGAGGGCTACCACCTGCCCGCCGCGCATCCCAGCCTTTTTCGCGAATTGGATTACGCGCAATATCGCGTGGATACGTTCCGCTATTACTCGTCGCAGATCGCGCCGATCCGCGCCGCGTCGGGAGGTGAGGCGCGCCGCTATGCATTTTCCGACGATGCCCGCAGCGCGCTCTACTACTGGATCTTTCCGAACTTCATGCTCAATGTTTATCCCGATAATATGAGCGCCAACATCATCGTACCGCTGGGCCCGGACAAGACGCTGACCATCTTCGAATGGTTTGCGTACGGCGATGCGGGCGTGCAGCAGGCCACGCTGGATTTCAGCGATGAGATCCAGCAGGAGGACATTCGCATCTGCGAGAGCGTGCAGCGCGGCTTGAGATCACGGCATTATGACCGGGGACGCTTCTCGGTCAAGCGGGAGAATGGCGTCCACCATTTTCACGGCTTGCTGGCCGAGCATATGGCGGCGCCGACGAGCGACCAGACACCCCAATCAGAGCCGCGACCGTAAGGAAGCGGTGGTTTTTTCGACCCTGCCTACTTCTTCACCGAGAGGATGACTCCGTCCGGCGAGGCCACGCCGGCGACTGTTGCCTTGATCGGGAAATCACCATCCGCCATGCTCGCGGGGACCTGGATCGCGATCTGGTACAAGCCGGCGTAGCCCGGTGAGAGCGCGGCGCCGAATACCTGGGCGTCGGTCGTGCCGATCTTCACCGTGACGCTCACGCTATACAGCTTGTCGGAGGGTACCTGAATGCCGGCGGCCACTGGGGGCGTCGTGGGACCGAAACCCGTGCCCCAGAGAATCAGAACGTCACCGGGCTTCGCCGCGGCGGTGGTGGCTCCGGCGAAGGTGCCGTTCTTCACCGCGAGGCTGCCGTCGGAATTGCGAGTAGCCACGGCCTGACTGCCGGGCCACTGGAAGAAAGCGGGCGCTTGCGCCACCACATTCGCCGTCACCGCGAGGCTGGTGCCGCCCGGAGTCTTCACCGTCACCGGCACCTGCCCCATGCCGATATCGGGAGCCTGCACATTGATCTGTCCAGGGCTGATGAAGTACACGTAGGCGTCCTTGCTGCCCATGCTGACGCTGACGCCGTCCAGTATGGTCGGCAGTTTACCGGCCACGATCGCGTTGTCCCAGGTGTCCGACGTCACGGGCGAGAGACCGGCGCCCTTAATCGTCACCCACGATCCGGGAACGATGCCAGGTTGGAAACTGGCGCCGCTGACGACGCCTCCAGCATCCACCGTCGGAGTGGAGATGGGCACGGTGTCGGCGAGCGCCAACCCGGCGGCGAGGCTGGACTGGTAGATCGATGCCAAAGAACCGGGCGCGTCCGCACTCTGTGCATGGGCCGCGACCGCCACGGCGGCGAACAAACAGACTCTGATGAAATCCCTTTTCACGGTGGTCCCTCTCACCTCAATTTTAAGGGCCGGGTGACGGACATACTACCCGTGAACGGCAGAATTTACTTCTGCTACCTGCCTTGCAACTCATGTAACGTACGCGCCACTTCGGGGTGAACGCCGCCGTCCAACTCGGCGGCTAGGGTGGATTCGCGTGTGGCCTCCTGATCGCGGCCCTGCAAACGCAGAACCTGGGCCAGCATCCAATGCGGCTTGAACCACGTGGGGTGGGCCTCGATGGCGGCGCGCAGGCACTGCTCGGCGCCTGCCACGTTGTTCTGCGCGGCGCGAATCGAGGACAAGCTGTACCAGGCATTGAAGGGCGCCTCAGCGGTGCGCGTGGCGCGCTCGCCGGCCTCCGAGGCGCGGTGGAGCGCTTCCAGGCGGTCGGGGATGGTGGCAGCCTTCCAGGTGGCATCCAGTAGCGCGCGCGAATACCACAGGTCGCTGGTCCGCCCCGATGCCGCGTAATGCGCGGCCGCAGCCTTCAGATTTCCGGCCGCGAGATCGCGTTGAGCCAGCGCCAGCGCATGGTCGTTCCACGCCAGGCGTAGGGCGAAGTAGACCAGGGGCAAGGCCAGCGGCAAACGATACACGGGCGACTGAGCAGGGTTGAAGAACCACCGCTCCCTCACGGTCGCGGCTCTGATTGGGTCGGTCGCGGCTCTGATTGGGTCGGTCGCGGCTCTGATTGGGTCGGTCGCGGCGCCGGTCAGGGCGGCTGTGCGTGGGTCGCTCGCGAGGCCCCACGCGAGTCCGATGGTGGCGAAGAAGATCGCCGCGGTCACAATCGTGAACACGGTGAATTGCTGGCTGACGATTCCGGCCGCCAACGCGGCGGCCAACCCTGCCGCGATCTCCGGGCGCGTCGCGCGGAGCTTCCACATCGCCGCGAAGCCCAGCACACACCACGCCGCCAGAAGCGCAACCCCCACAATTCCCTGTCCCACCAAGGCGTCCAGGAACATGTTGTGCGGCGATTCGTGGGCGAACTCGGGATAAGCGCGTGCCAGCGCCTTCGATTGGTAGCGCGGGAACGAGGCCGTGAACGTCTCCGGCCCGAAGCCTGTCAGCGGGCGGGCCATACCCATGCTGAGGCTGTCGCGCCAGAGCAGCGGACGCGCCCCTCCCCACGGATCTTCCGCAAACCAGCGCGCGCGACTGCGCAACGGCTGTCCGAGCGGCGAGACATAGAGAGCGGCCAGCGCCACCGTCGCCGCCAGGGTTCCCCAAACCAAACGACGCGGCAGGCCGTAGCCGCGCCAATACAACCAGACGGCGGCGCCGGCCCCGAGCCCCACCAGCGCCGCGCGCGAACCCGTGAACACGAGCGCGATCGCGGCCAACCCCGCACACACTTTGGCCACGCGGCCCGGCAGCGCGACGCTCATGAAGACCGCGAACAGCAGCCACGTCGCGAAGTAGCTCACATAGCCGAGCGTCGAAGGCGGACGGACAATCGTCCAGATGCCTTCCCCCACGTGATACGCCGCCTTCGGCAGAATCGGATCCCACCCGAAGTACTGCGCGATTCCATACACGGCCGTCCCTGCGCCCGCGACGCTGATCACCCGCAGCCACGTCCCGACGCGCGCCGTCTGCGCCGAGAGTGCCCACGCAAGAATCACCACGCCGGCCTGTCCGAGCGCGCCGAATTGCCGCCAATGCGTGCCGCGGAACGAGAGTCCCGCGTCGCTGCTGAGCGCCGTGCATAGGGCCAGCCACGCGAGCGTGAGTACCGCGAGCAGCGTCAGCGCCGAACGGCGCAGCGGCAGCAGGGACAATCCGGCGGCAAGCAACAACACCACGAGCTTGGGTGTTACGTCAAAATAGAACAAAAGCCCCGGCGCGAGAATTAACGCGATAAGGGCGAGCGCCGCGGCCTGGAGCATCAGTTTGTCAGGGTACACTATCTCAGGAATTTGCGGATGAGTGAGTCGTTCGACGCCTATCGTTACATCGGTTACCTGCGCGCGCGCTGGCATTGGATTGCCGGCAGTGCCGCGCTGGCCGCGTGCCTTGCCGCGGCGGCCAGTCTGCTGATGACGCCGCAGTACACCGCTACGGCGCAAATCGTAATCGAGCCCCCGGCGGGCGCGGACCTGCGCTCCGCGATGGCCGTGAGCCCGATCTATCTGGAATCGCTCAAGACTTACGAGCGCTTCGCCGGCAGCGACAGCCTTTTTCAAAAGGCCGCCGCGCAGTTCGGCATCACGGCGCGGCCCATCGAGTCCGTGAAACGCCGCGTGCTGCAGGTGAACCTGGTGCGCAATACACGCATCCTCGAAATCGCCGTCAGCTTGCCCGACCCGGTGAAGGCGCAGGCGCTGGCCAAATTCCTGGCCGAATCCACGGTGGAGATCAATCGCGCCTCAGCCTCGCAAAACGATCAGGACCTGCTGCGCGGCATCGAGCAGCAGGCGCGCGAGATGCGCACTCGGGTGGAGCAGGCGGAGGCGGGTTGGGCGAAGGCCGTGACGTCCGAGCCTCTGCTGGGCCTGGAGGCTTCGGCCGAGCAATCCGCGGAACTGCGCGCCAAAATCGAAGAGCAGGCGCGCAGCGTGGAGTTGGAAGTCGCGGACCTGGCGGAGCGCATCAAGTCGGCCGCGGACCCTTCGGAAATGCGGCGCCAGGAGACCAACGCCCGCGCCCGCCTGGGTGAAATGCGCCGCCAGCTACAGGAACTGGAACGCCAGGGTTCGGAGCGCGAGAAACTGCTGTCCACGCGCCAGGCGCATCGCGATCAACTGGATGCCGAGCGCAAGGCGAACCAGGCTGCGCTGGCCTCCATCGAAGCGCGACTGCGCGATGCGCGCGGCGAGAGCGGCCTGCGCGGCGAACGCCTGAAGATCATCGACCCGGGGATCGTGCCGGAGCGCCCGTCGTCACCAAACGTGCCGCTGAATGTCGCTGCCGCGCTGCTCGCCGGTCTGGCGCTGCCGATTCTGTTCCTCACGCTCGAGATGAGTTTTCAGGACCGGCGCGCTGCGCTTGCCAGAGGTAACTTCCGCGCCGTCGCCAAGGTCCGCGATGAATGAGTAGCACCACGCAATCGCGCCCCAACTGGTGGGGGCCAGCCATCTGCGGCGCGTGGGCAGCCGCCATCGGCGTGGCGCGCAGTCCCATCAATAAAGCGCTTCTCCTGGCCCCCGCCGTCTGCGCGGCCCTCGGCTGGTGGACATTGCAGAATCCCGTGCGGTGGCTCGCGCTCTTCTTCGGCGCCGCGCTGCTGCTGCCTCCACTGCCGATCCCGATCGGCGATTCCGGGCCGCACATCTCCATGCTCTTTGCCGCGCTGGGGCTATTCGCTGGAGTGCTCTGGCTGGCCGATTGGCGGATTGCGCCGCGCGCCCTGAATGCGGCCTTCGCACTGCTTTTCGGCGCCATGCTGTGCAGCGTCGCGCCCGCCGCCCTCTATTCCGGACTCAGCGCGGCAGCCGGCAGCGCCGCGCGCGTCATCCTCTTCGGCATCTCGGTCTACGTCTTCTTTTACGGCGCGTATGGGCCCGGGCGCGAGGCGAGCGCGATGGGCAGCGCGAGACTGCTCTACTGGGCCGCCGCCGTCGCGGCGCTCTTCGCCTGCGTCGATTTCTACTATCAGTTTCCCGCGCCAGCCGGTTACGGCCCGCAGTTCGTGTGGCTCGATTCCGGCGTCTATCGCCGCGCGCAAGGACTCTTTTACGAAGCCAGCACGCTGGGCAATTTCTGCGCCTTTTTCCTGGTGATGATCGCCGTGGCGTTGACGCGGCCGCGGCGCGAATCGCCGGTCTCGCGGATCGCCTTGATCGCGGGCGGCGCCGCATTCTTCGCCGCGCTGGTGCTCTCTTACTCGCGCGGCTCGCTGGTCAATCTCGCGGTGGCTCTCGGGGTGCTCGGGTGGTACAACCGGAGCCGCCTCCCGATCTTCCGCATCGGCGGACTCGTCGCGGCGGCTGCCCTGCTCACCTGGTGGATCTTTCCGAGCTTCGCCGAAATGTACTGGCTGCGCATTTCGTTCTCCGCCGAGTATCTGTTCACGCGCACCGAAGGCGTGCTCTCCGGCCGTCTCGCGAGCTGGCAGACAATCGCAGCGTGGGTGGCCGCGCACCCGTGGCAGGCGATGTTCGGCATCGGCTACAAGACGCTGCCCTACACCAGCTTTCTCGGGGCTCCGGTAGTGGCCGACAACATGTACCTGAGTCTGCTCGTGGAGACTGGAGTGGTGGGCATGAGTGCGCTGGTCTGGCTGAACATCGCGATCCTGCGAGCTACCGCGCGGCACGCACGGCACTCCTTCTTCGCTATGTGGATGCTGTGTTTCTGGGCGGGCCAGACGGTACAGCTTGCATCCGGCGATCTGCTCACATACTGGCGCGTTCTGCCGGTGTACTTCTGGATTCTGGCCCTGGCCCTGCGTCTATGAATTTGTTGGTATTGGACCAGTACAGCGATTTCGGCGGCGCGCAGCAGAACCTTCTGGAACTACTTCCCGCCCTACGCAACGCGGCCTGGTCCGCGCACGTTGGCCTGCCCGGCGACGGACCGCTGTTCGCGCGGATCGCGGCGCTCGGCTTTCCCACTTCCAGAATTTCGTGCGGCCCTTACACGGCCGGGTCGAAATCGCCGGCGGACATGCTGCGCTTCCTCGCCACCACTCCTCGGCTCGCCTGGCAGATCCGACGCCTGGCGCGCCGCAACCACGCCGATGCGGTCTACATCAACGGCCCGCGACTCTTGCCGGCAGCCGCCATGGCGGACCTCGAACTGCCGGTGCTATTTCATGCGCACAGCTATCTGGGTCCCGGCGCGACGCGCACTCTGGCCGGAAGTGCGCTGGGACGCATGAACGCCTCAGTAGTGGGCCAGTGCGAATTCGTCGCCGCTCCATGGCGTCCATTTCTGCCGGCCGACCGCGTCTCCGTGATCTACAACGGCGTGGCGGGACCCGCGCACTTACCGCCGCGCTCGCCGGTTGCACCGCCGCATATTGGCTGCATCGGCCGGATCTCCGCGGAGAAAGGGCAACTGGCCTTCGTCGAGACGGCCGCTCGCATCCACGAGGCTCTTCCGCAGTGCCGCTTCACGATTTACGGCGCGCCGCTCTTCAAGGATCGTGCCGCCGAAGCGTACGACGCGCAGGTCCGCGCGGCCGGCTCGGGTTTGCCAATCGAATTCGCCGGATGGGTGGACGATATCTACGGGTGCCTGGCGCAACTCGATCTCCTGCTGGTGCCTTCCGCCGGCCATGAGGCGACCACGCGGGTCATTTTGGAGGCGTTCGCCGCAGGGGTACCGGTGATCGCCTTTCCCTCGGGCGGCATTTCCGAGGTAGTGGAGCACGATGTCAACGGACTGCTGGCAGCCAGCGCCGAGGACATGGCGCGCCATGCAGTCGAACTGCTCACCGGGGACGCGCGCCGCCTGATCGCGATGGCCCACACTGCGCGGCAGACATGGCGTCGCCGATTTCGTCCGGAGGATAGCCATCGGCGATTGATGCAGGCATTGGTTACAGCGGTTGCGGAGTAGGTGCTGTTTTGTGGGGCGGACTTCAGTCTGCGCACCGACTTTAGTCGGTGCCCGGCCGGAGGCCGGAGGTTGGCCCTTTAGCGCCGTTGCTGCTGTTCGTCGAGCCATGAGTTTCCCGGCTGAGTCAACGTCAGTCGCAAGGTCAGCGCGGAAGTGCCGGGTTCGATCTCCACGGGAACGGCAGAGGCGGCGGCGTCCGCGGCGTTTCCCGGCCAGACGGCGTGCAGTCGATAGGCGGTTCCGGCGAACACATGCGCTGAGAAGCGTCCGCTCTGGTCTGCGAACGCCTGTGCCACTACGGTCCGGGAAGCATCCCTGATGGTCACCAAAACTCTTGGCTTTGGCTGTCCATCGGTGCGGGAGACGATGCCCTCGATGGAGCGTTCCGGCTGACGGTCCGGCAGGGCGAGGTCATAAGTCCGCGTCTCCGGGCGACCGGAAAACGCAATCGATATCGCGGATGCCTGATTGTCGGTTCCGGGATAGAACCAGCGTGGGTAGGGAGTGTACTGTGTCGGTGTGTGATTCAGGTTGATGCCCAGGTAATACTGGCCGGGCTTAACGATGCGCAGCTGGTAGCGGCCATCCGGATCGGTGGTGGCGCTGTCGCCCGGCGAGCCGTCCACGGTGCGAGTTTGTACTTCGATGCGCGCCGCCGGTTCGCCGCTTCTCGTTGTAACGCGACCGTCGATCCGCAGAGCCCGAAACAGAGTTACGTCGAGGCACCCTTTGGCGTTCAACTGCAGCTTCGGGTCGTCCGGCAGGTCGCCGTCCTGTTCCGCGTGAATGGTGTAAGCGCCAGGCTGTAAGCTGGGGAACAGGGCCTCACCTGCGGCGTTCGTGAACGCCGTGTAACGCGATCCGCTTCCTTGGGCAGCGATCGTCAGGCCGGGTTTTCCCGAAATATTTCCGATTCCCGTGCGGACTCGGATCTCTCCGGTGGAGGGACCATTGGCCTTGGCACGGATGTATTCGACATCTTCCGCCGCCTGCGACAGGAGACGGGTGCGCGAACAGATGCCGGTCTCCAGACGGCCTTCGGCGTTCTTGTAGGCGTAGACGACGTAGTCCGTACCCACCTGAAAACCAAAGCCGCAGTCTCCGCCGCCCATGCCGGTGCCAACCTCGATCTCCTTCTGTCCGGGACCGATGCCACTCAACACTTCCCTGACTTGCATCCTGACCGTGCGCAAAGGCCGCGCCAAGGTTTCGGGAGGATCACCCAGGCTTCTGCGAGCCGACTGCACCGGCCCGGGAATTGCGATGGGACGGGGCCAGACCGGATCGGTAACGGCGAGCACGGTTCCGGTAAACACGGCCGCGGATCTTCCCGCCGAAGCACACGGTGTGCCTGGGACGACGCAGGAGCAAGCCAGGAGCCGGCTAAGCGGTACCGTCAGCAACGCAACCGCGAGGCGTATCCGCATACACAAATTTTCGCAGAATCCGGAGGGTTGTTGGCACGCCGCCTTCCGGCACGATCCGGCGCCTGCGGGATAATTATTGCCATGCCCGATGACCAATCGCCGTCCTCCGATCCCAGGTCCGAATTCATCGACGCAGCCGTGTGGCACGGCACGCTCGACAGGGCGCGCGAAATTCTGGCGGCGCATCCGGAGGTCGCGAGCGGCGACGTTCACACCGCCGCATTGCTGGGCGACCACGTGGCGGTGGCGCGCTTCCTCGCCAAGGATGCGGCCAACGCCACCGCGAAGGGCGGGCCGCGCAATTGGGACGCGCTGACCTATCTCTGCTTCTCCAGGTTTCTGCGGCTCGAGCCCGCTCGCACGGAGGGCTTTCTGGCGGCGGCCACGGCGCTGCTGGATGCGGGCGCCGACCCCAACACTGGCTTCTTCGAAGAGAATCACCAACCCAAGCCGGAATTTGAAAGCGCCCTCTACGGCGCCGCGGGCGTGGCTCACCATCCCGAACTGACCAAGCTGCTGCTCGATCGCGGAGCCGATCCGAATGACGGCGAGGTCGCGTATCATTCGCCGGAGACGCTGGATAATCGCACCATCCATGTCCTGGTGGAGAGCGGCAAGCTTACGCAGGACACCATCGCCCTGATGCTGGCGCGCAAGTTCAACTGGCACGACGATGAGGGCGTCCACTGGCTGCTGGAGCGCGGCGCGGACGCCAATTGGCTGCTCTGGGGCAGCCGTCCGCTGCACTACGCGCTGCGCCATGGCACGCCAATCCGCTATTTCGAGTGGCTGCTCGATCACGGCGCCGACCCGGGGCTTGTGGACAAGAACGGGATTGTGCCGCCGGCGCAAGCCGCGCGCCAGGGCCGCGCGGACGTGCTCGCGCTATTCGAGAAACGCGGCTTCGTCATTGCGCTCGGTGGCGATGACGCGTTTCTGGCGGCTTGCGCGAGGGCGAATGCAGACGAAGCAAACAGTCTGGCAGCGACCGACCCGACTCTGGTGGGACGTATGCAATCGCAGAACCCCGGGCTGCTGGCCGATTTCGCGGGGGCCGGGAACACGGCTGCCGTGAGGCTCATGCTGGATCTCGGCTTCGACCCCGGGATGGCCCGCGTCAAGCCCGATTGGGTTGCCGGCGAGACCGCGCTCCACGTGGCGGTGGCGCATGGCTGCCCTGCCGTGGCGGACCTGCTGATCGCACGCGGCGCGCCGCTCGAGGCCAAGAGGCACGGCGGCCGCACTCCGCTGCGTGTGGCCTTTCTATGCCTGGAGCAGCAATCGGAATGGACGCCGAACGAACACACGCTGCCGATCGCAGAAAAGCTGATCGAAGCCGGAGCGAGCGTGGAAGACGCCGGGCTCACGCTGACCGCGGCGGTCTGCCTGGGGCGGAGCGACGATGTCGCGCGCTTGGCGGCGGACGCCGGCGCCGATGAGAGACAGAAGCCGCTGGCAGCGGCGGCTTACAATGGCAGGCTGGATGCAATCGACACTGCGCTCGCGCTCGGGGCCGATCCGAATGCGCCCAACGCGGGCTTGAATCCGAACGCCACGGCGCTGCACAATGCGGTCTGCTCGGGTTCGCTCGCGGCGGTGCGGAGGCTGGTAGAGGCGGGCGCCAACGTCGAGGGGAAGGACGGCCCATACCAGGCGACGCCGCAACAATGGGCGGAATATTTCGTCAGGGAAAGCGTCGCCGGCAAGGTCGAGTACTTTCAGCGCGAGGGCGCGAGGCGCAAACAGTACGCCGAAATCGCGGAATATCTTCGCCGGGTATCTTCGCAGCCGGCAGAGTAGCTCGTGCTCAGGGAGTAATGGCTGAGGCGCCGGGGCTGTGCTTCGGCGTGATGCCGCCGATGGCAGTGTGCGGGCGGGCGTCGATATTACGGCCTACTTACATCAGCGAAGTGGGACGCCGCGTCCAGGTTTTCCCATTGGCGGGAGAGATGGCTTCCAGATCCTTCACATAGCCCGTAGCTTGCGTGAGGATGTGGTGCAGGTCATTGCCGATGCTGATGAAGGTGAAGTCCTTGGCCATGAACTCGGCCACGCGGGCGGTGCCGAAGAGGAACAGGCCGAGGATGACATTATTGCGTTTGGCGGCGGCGCACAGCTTGTCGGTGGCGGCCAGCAATTCGGGCGAGGTGTACATGTGCGGGAACTCGTATTTTTCAAAGAGGCCCATCGACATACACAGATCGTTCTGCCCTAGGAAGAGAATGTCCACGCCCGGCACGGCTGCTATCTCGTCGATGTTCTCAATGCAGGACGCGGTCTCCACCTGCAGCGCCACGATGGTGTTGCTGTTGGCCGCACCGGCGTAGCCGAGCAGTCCGGCGCTGTTCATGCTGCGCTGCGGGAAATAGACCGAGCGGGTTCCGGCCGTGGGATAGCGCGTGCAGCTAACCGCCTGGCGGGCCTCTTCCGCGGTGTTGATGTATGGCACGAGCACGCCATCGGCGCCCATGTCGAGCGATTGCTGGATGCCGCCGCGATCGTGGTAGCCAGCGACGCGCACCATGGATTTGGCGCCGCCATTGGAAATCCCCGCCAACATGCCTGACAGTTCAAGGTAGCCCATGGGGCCGTGCTGCGTGTCCACCAGCAACCAGTCATAGCCGCTGTGGGCGAGTTGCTCCGCCACCGTCGAGCTGTGCGCGTTCAGAAACAGCCCCACTTTGGGCTGGCCGCCGCGCAGTTGCGTCTTGAAGTCGGCTCCGCTGAGCGTATTATTCATTCTGTCCAATTTCCTCCAACAGCGAAGTATACACCAGTAGATTGGGTGCGACCGCGAAGGTAGCGGCCGCTCCTTGCGGTTACGGCTCTGACTGGGGCTCGCAAAGCAGGGGCCGTTCCAACAGACCCTTGACGATAGGGCCCAGTTTTAGAAACCCCTCGTAATCCGACGGCTTTTGAAAATAGGCATCGAAGCCCAATGCCGTGAGTTCCTCGCGATCCTGCGACAGCGCCGAAGACGTAACCACCAGCACCACCAGATCCCTGGTCCGCAGACTGTTCCGTATGTGCCGCAGGATTTCGCTGCCGCTATACTTCGGCAGGTTTAGATCCAGAAGCACGAGGGCGGGCAGAGCCCCCTCTTCCAGAAACCGCAACGCCGCCTGGCCATCGTGAACCACGTCGATATCGGCCACGACACCCGCGCTCTCGAGCGCTTCCCGAATCAGGAATACATCGCTCCTGCTGTCCTCAATCACCAACACGCGCTGCGCATCCTGCATAAATTGTCACCCTGGAAGCGTGAAGTAGAAGCGGCAACCCTCGTCGGCTTCGGACCCGACCCAAATGCGGCCATGATAGCGTTCGACGATGCGCTTACAGATGGCCAGACCGATACCCGTACCTGAGTATTCGTCTTTGGTGTGCAGGCGCTTGAAGAGCCCAAAAATCTGCTCCCTGAATTCGGGCTGGATGCCGATTCCGTTATCCGCGACGCAGAACAACCAGAAGCTATCCTGCCGCCGCGCCGAAATGCTCACCACCGGAGCAGCCTCCGGCCGCCGATACTTGAGCGCGTTGCCGATCAAGTTCTGAAAAAGAGATTGAAGCTGCGTCGCATGAACGGTCACATAGGGCAGCGCACCGGCCTCTACCACCCCGCCACTCTCCGTGATTGCCGCCTCGAGATTGGCCAGCGCCGCCTGCAGAGCCGCCATCGCATCGGCGGGCTCACCCGGCTTCTCCAACCGCGATGTCTGCGTGTAGGCCAAGAGGTCCCGCACCAGTGCCTCCATACGGTCCGCACCGGTCCGGACGT
Organism: Candidatus Solibacter sp.; assembly: GCA_039932635.1. Taxonomy (GTDB): domain Bacteria; phylum Acidobacteriota; class Terriglobia; order Bryobacterales; family Bryobacteraceae; genus Solibacter. The sequence goes on along the minus strand of JBDTPR010000076.1, from coordinate 1,433 downwards.
TGTCCAGAAAGTCCAACGCCTTGCCGTCGAGTCTTTCGCGGTATCGCGCGACCAGCAGTTCGCTGTAGATCTTGACGGTGCGCAGGGGCTCCTTCAGATCGTGACTCGCGGAATAGGCGAACTGTTCCAGATCCTGATTGACTCTACGCAGTTCCTCTTCGGTGGTCTTGCGGTCCGTCACATCGCGCGTAGTCCCGGTAATCAATTCCACTTCGCCGCTGGCAGCCACCACGGGGACGAAAATGTATTCGTAAATGCGGCGCCCGCCGGTGCCGTTGAATGGCACCTCACCGCGAATGGCGCGCCGCGAAGACACGGTCTCTTCGATCTCCCGGTCATGCATCTCCGCATGCCAGGGCTCGTAGCCCAGTTCCAGGCAATTCTTCCCCAGGGCCTCTTCGCGAGTCTTGCCCCACATCTTGAGCAGGGCGTCATTGGCAAAGACGAAGCGGTGATCGCGGTCGAAGACGTACACGAAGTCCGGCGTGCTGGATACGATGGCCTCGTACAGCCGGCGCTGGGTTTCCGATTCGGCGGTCAGTCGCGCAATCGCCTCTTCGGCGAGCCTACCTTCAGACACATCGCGGGCTTCGACGAGGAGACAGGTGAATGCGCCGTCTTCGCCGCGCAAGCGTGCGACCGTGAGATCGAGCAGCACGGTGTGCGGCGCGTTCTTCTCCACCCGCGAGGGAACGTCGCAGCGGACGAAGCCGCCCTCCGCTGCCCGCAGCACGGCATGGCGCACCTCCTCGCCCGCGTCCGGCGAGGCGTCCCACCACATGGTTGTCCAAAATGGCCGGCCAACGACGTCGGACGGCGCCAGGCCCGCTCGTTCCAATGTGGCCGGGCTGCATTTCAGGACGCTGCCTTCCAGACTGAGTAAACACACCAGCCGGAAGCGGTCTGACGTGCCCGAGCGGCCCAGGTTCTTGAGCAAGTGATCGAGCGTGCCCTCCGTTCCCGCCACACTCATTCAGTTGAATTACCCCCGCTGCAGACTACCATTGGAAATCATTCTAACAGCGTCCGCCCCACGGCCCGTTACTACTGGGGAGAGAAATTGTGAAGAAGGTAACCAGCAACTTCAGGGTCGGCTACGCGGGCTTACGCAGCCAGAGGTAGCAGTGATTGCCGATGCGACTGGCACGGCCATCGGCCAGCAGCGGCAGATCCAGATAGCGCAGCGGGAACAGCAGCCAGCCGAGCGCGAAGTGCATCCCTCCGCGCCACCAGCGCCATGGCAGCAGTCCTTTCACCCACTCGATGCCGATTACCAGGATGGTCGCTGTGGGCCCAGTGCGCCAGCCTTCCGCTACGACTTCGAGTCCGCCCGCAAGTTGCTTCAACCCGTCGAGCGTGAAGCGGCGGTAGTCTTTGGGGTACTCGTGGAAGGGATGACAGAATGGCGTCACCAGGTGGAGATACCCGCCCGG
>JBDTPR010000075.1:0-15006 GCA_039932635.1 Candidatus Solibacter sp. | reverse complement strand
CCGATACGTTACCGGCTGGATGATCGCCTACCGGGAAGGTGCGGAACTGGCCAAGTTTACCGACTCGAATTGGCTGTGACATGGATTGCCTCCTGCGCTGTGCGAAACAGCGCGATTTGGCGATCCAGGGAAGGGTTCAGGAAGAGCTTTGGAGGGGTCTAAAACGAAGTTCTGAAGTTTTACTCCATTTACTCCGTTAGAGGGTTTTTTGAAGGAAAGCTTGTTTTTTGGGCGATTCGCAGTTGTCAGAATGCATCGCCATGGCCGCCATTGATCTTTACTTTCAATTTGGGTTGAGATTCCCAAGCTGGACGTCGCCGGTTCGAATCCGGTCTCTCGCTCCAACTCAACTGTTTAGCGTCACCTGAGTTCAAGGCCTGCTCCAAAATGCTCCAAAACCACTAGCAGGGGTCGCACCCCTCTCACATTACCGGAAGGGCATTTTCCAACGCGTCTACTGCAACCTTCCGCCTTGCGACTGAATTTGCCCCGTTTCATTGGGCTCTGTCTTCGCCGTGCGACCGACTGCTTTTCAGCATGTGCCTCTACAGAGGCATACACCGAGAAGCGAATTTGGGGATTGTTGGATCTGCCTCTATGGAGGTATACGATTCGCAATGAGATTTCCCAGAACCCAAGTCATTGCGCTCGTCAACCAAAAAGGTGGATGCGGTAAGACTTCGTCTTCGTGTCGCCAACCGGCAAGCCGCTCCCGGAAAAGGTCGCCGCGTGGGCTGCGGACGAACAGAAGCGCCCATCAGTGAGTGGCGCCGCCAATTCCACGGCGATGCGCAGGTGCGCGATGATAAGGACATTACGGAAGCAGACATCGCAAATTCCAATCTCGTGCTGTGGGGAGACCCGGGCAGCAATCGCATCCTGGCTCGCATTGCCAACCGCCTGCCGGTGAAATGGACGGCCGAGGGTGTGGTGCTCGGCGGCAAGACTTACGCTGCCGCGACGCACGCTCCCATCCTGATATTTCCCAATCCGCTGAACCCAAGGAAATATGTGGTTCTCAACAGCGGCTTCACTTTCCGGGAAGCCGATTACCTTTCCAACGCTCGCCAGACGCCCAAACTACCGGACTACGCCATCGTGGACATCACCGCGCCACCTGACGCCCGCTTCCCCGGCAAGATCGTCCAGGCCGGCTTTTTCAACGAAGACTGGTCAATGTAGTGCTGCTCGAGTTTCTGCAAGCCCTGGATTCAGGAGAGAAATCGGCCGACGACCTGATGGCCCAGTGCCTGCTGCGCATCGCGCGCACCGAGCATGAGGTGCGCGCCTGGGTCGAAGTGGCGGCGGAACCGGCGGGCGCCGGCCTGTTGAGTGGGATCCCCTTCGGCGTGAAGGATATCTTCGAGACGCGCGGCCGCGCCACCGAATACGGCTCGCCATTGTACGAAGGGCGCAAGGGCTCGTGCGACGCCTTGGTAGTGGATACGCTGCGGCGCTCGGGCGCCGTGATGCTGGGCAAGACGCGTACCACGGCGTTCGCGTCGTTCGATCCTGCGCCCACACGCAATCCACGATTTCCGGGTCATACGCCCGGCGGCAGCTCGTCGGGTTCCGCTGCCGCGGTGTCTGCCGGTATGGTTCCCTTCGCCATCGGATCGCAGACGTTGGGGAGTGTGCTACGGCCGGCATCGTTCTGCGGAATCTGCGGCTTCAAACCGAGCTTCGGATTGGTGCCGGTCGACGGTCTCATGACGTTCGCGCCCTCGCTGGACACGGTCGGCTTCTTCACGCAGACAGCGGCGGATATGGCGGCGTTGTGGTCGCGCGGATTCGGAGCGCGCTTCGATGCCGAGTTGCACCGCGCGGTGTGGCTGCGTACGCCGGCGGAAGACGAAATGCAGCGTGCCATGTCCGCGGCGGTGGCGCATTTGCGCGAGCAGGACGTGGTGGTGGACGAACTCCCCGCGCCGGACGGATGGCAGAAACTCCAGGCGGCGGCGCAGACCATCAATCGCTATGAAGGTGCGCGCTCACAGCACGAGCGCTTCGAGCAGTTCGGCGAGCGCATGGGTAGCAAACTGGCTGCCTTGATCGCCGAGGGGCTGCGCATTCCGCAATCGGAGTATGAAGATGCGCGCGCGCGTGTGGAGCAGATGAAGGTGGAGGTCAACTCAATCTTCTGGGAGTACCCGGCGATTCTGACGCCCGCGGCAATCGGACCCGCGCCCGAAGGCTTGGAGAGCACGGGCGACCCCGCGCCAAACGCACCGTGGACCGCGCTGGGAGTTCCGGCGATCGCAGTCCCTCTGCCCGTGCAAGGCGGCCCCTGCGCAGTCCAGGTGACGGGAGCCTGGGGTCGAGACGATGCCCTGGTCTCGGTGGCGGCGCAGCTTGAGAAGTTTGTGCTGCCCTAAATCGATTGAGCGATCGCCTCGATTCGTCGCAGCAGGATGCCAATTCTTGCTTGACTGGACGGATCTGGCGGCAACTGGCCCGGTAGCGCATCGATGAACTTCGAATCGCCTAATAGCTTGGCCCACTCGTTGCCCAAGTATCGCCGCAGGGCGGGTTGCGCGGCAGCAATCTCTCCAAGAAGTTCGGGACGGCCGTCGATGACTGCAATCGCATCCTCAAGATCCTGGCTGCCGTAGTAGTCTCCCGAACCTCGGTCTTTAAATGCTTCTAGTTTTGTCGCTAGAAATGCAGGCGCGGCTATCATTCGGATGCGAAGCGCAGCCTCTAAAGTGATCTCTTTTGCGCTGGTCACGGCCTCATCGTACCAACGGTTGGAAAATCCGAGGACCGCCGGGTCGAACGGCAAGACATCGAGCACGAGATGGCCGTCGGTCCACCGGCACATTGGCGCGCCTTCAGAGCTGTCTTCAGAAAAGCAAGCTCCCGCAGGCGGACCCCAAGCGCAACATACTCTGCGTATTTGGTCACTTCGGCAATGGCATCGACGTCGAAGGTCGTTCGCACCGAAGCAGAGGACGGATCGGTAATGAGTAGCCCGGTGGCACACCCGCCGACGAAGACGAGGTCGTCGAGAAGCGGCTTCACCTTTCGCGCCACTGCGATCAGTTGGTTAGTATTTGGATCAGGCATGAACTCCGGGCCGGAGCCGGGAAGTGATCAGTTCTGCCGCGAGCTTGCGCTCGCGCGCGCGGCCGTCTCGTAACGCGTCGACCAAAGCAAGGTACTCATAGAGTAAAGGATCGCTCAGTGCCGCCTGCGGTGCGCCGCGGTAGAGGGGCTGCAATGCTGTTCCGCGGAGTTTACCCGTCGGATATGGCCATACGGGAGGGAGATCGTCGCCCGGGGCGATGAACGCCGAAAGCGGCGCAGCCGCATAGGAGGTCGGCACCCCTCTGCTGGGTTCACCACGCTCGCTCGGAAATGCGTACTTCACTCCATGCAACAGGAATTCCTCTACGGCACTTAGGTTGGGCCGGTGGCCCAACTCCGTCCCGTGCAGTAGACCGGAGGCCACCGCTCGCGCTACTGCCCCGTGAACCTCCGAAGGACTCATGAAGAGCGCCGCCGCAATCTGGGCATAGGGCGGCCGGGGTGACGCCGGCTTACACAGATACAACACCACCGCCAGGTCTTGAGGTTTGAGGACGGCCACCTTTCGATTATATATTCGCTATTCGCGAATAGCGAATGAGCTACTACTCCCCTTCCGGCGTGTCCGTAGCCCACTGGCTCTCCAGCATCCGGGAGTATTCGCCCGAAGCGTAGAGGTCGAACTGGAAATTGGCCGGCGGCAGGGTGGCGTACGGCCGGGCTTCCATATAGCAGCGGTACAGGAAGTCGGGGTAGTGATGATAGTTCCGCAGGAATTCCTCATTGAGGATCTCCATACCCGGCGGCTCCAGAAACATGGCATTGAGGCCGATCGCACGGGAAAAAATCGAAACGTAGTCGGCGACCCCCCAGGCCACCAGTTTCTGACGAACCCCTTCCGGAGCGTCTTTGGTCAGCAACCGGGCGAAACTCTGCGGGCGAATCTCCCACGACTGCAATTCCGGCACCCGTTCCGCCCACTCCTGCGATTGATCGATCCAGCGGAACACGTCTTTGCCCAGGAAAAACAGCATTCTCAGCTCCGCATAACGGCCCAACAGCAGCCGCCGGTTGAGATCTCCCGGCTCCATTCCGTCGCTGGGGATCAGTCCGGAAAGCATCAGCGCGGCTTTGGAGCTTTCCAGGAGGGACGTAGGTGCAATCTGTTCATTGAAAGGATGGAGAATCAGTGGCGGCAGACTCCAGACCGCTGCCCCCAATGTGCTGTTTACCGTCGACATTTTGCTCCTATTCCCTCTATCGGCACTCTTCGCTGATACTTTACTTTATAGCTCGTCAGACGGTGAATTTAGATCCATATCGAAAGAGAGGATATTCAGGGTACTGGGTACCGGCCTAGACTGATTTTGAGTCAGATATGAAGAAGGTAAGTGGGTTCTTGCAAGGGATTTGGCGCGAAGAGAGGGGGCAGGATCTGGCTGAATATTGCCTGCTCACCGCCTTGGTCGCGTTGATAGGATTGGGGATATTCGTGCACCTGTCAGGCGGCATGCAATCCCTTTGGGGTGGCGCAAACACCTCGTTAACGGCCGGCAATATGGCGATATCCGGGACGTCGGGCACCGGTAGCGCCGCCACAAGCGCTCCCGCGCACTAAAATCCCGCTGCTTCACGCCACGTTAAGGCCGAGGAAGCGGTGCGCATTCCCATAACAAATATCCCGAATCATCGCTCCTACCGCCTCGTCGTTATCGGGTAACTCCCCGTTCTCCATATCCTTTCCGAACATGTCGCACAGCACCCGGCGGAAGTACTCGTGGCGCGGATAGCTCATGAAACTGCGCGAATCGGTCAGCATCCCGAGGAAACGCGAAATCAGGCCGCAATTCGACAGGGCATTGATCTGCCACTGCATGGCCTCCTTCTGATCGAGGAACCACCAGCCGCTGCCGAACTGAATCTTGCCCGCCGTCACGCCATCCTGGAAATTGCCGATCGTGGTGGCAATGACGTAATTGTCAGCCGGATTGAGATTGTAAATGACCGTCTTGGGCAGCGAATTCTCCTGATCCAGCCGGTCGAGGTAGCAACCTAGGCCGTCTCCCTGGGGGTAATCGCCGATCGAATCCCAGCCGGTATCAGGCCCCATCTCTTTAAATCGGCGGGCATTATTATTGCGGCGGGCGCCCAGGTGGAGTTGCTTGGTCCAGCCCTTTGCGGCGTCCAGGCGGCCGAACAGCAGCATCAGATGCGCTGCAAACTTGCCGTGCTCTTCGCGGGTCGCTGCATGCCCGGTGCGCGCGCGTCCAAAAATGGCGGCAGCCTCGGCTTCCGACGGGAAGTTGCCGAAGGCATGGGTCAGCCCGTGGTCGCTCAAGCGCCCACCCATTTCGTGGAAGAAATCGTGGCGCTTGCCCAGCGCATCGCTGAAATCGGCCAGGGTCGCAATGTGGGTACCGGAGACGTCAGCCAGGCGGTCCACCCAGGGATTGAAGAGGTCGGGTGCGTGGACGTTCAACGCCTTATCGGGGCGGAAGGTAGGGAAGACCTTGGTGGCGAGCGGCGACGCGGCGATGGCCTTGTGCCATGCCAGATCGTCGGTTGGGTCGTCCGTGGTGCAGACGGCTTTCACCTTGAATTTGCCCAGGATCCCGTGCGCGCTCAGTTCCTTCGTAGCCAGCAGCGAGTTGGCCTGTTCCCAGACGCGCGGAGCGCTCTTGGCGTCCAGCAACTCGTCGATGGCGAAGTAGCGCTTCAGCTCCAAATGGGTCCAGTGGTACAGCGGATTCCGCAGAGTCGCCGGGACTGTGCGGGCCCACGCCTCGAATTTCTCCAGCGGCGAGGCGTTGCCGGTGCAATGAGTTTCCGGCACTCCATTGGCCCGCATCGCGCGCCATTTATAGTGATCGCCTTCCAGCCAGATTTCGAAGAGGTTCTGGAATTGCCTGTTCTCCGCCACGTCTTTCGGCGGCAGGTGGCAATGGTAATCGAGGATGGGCTGCTCTTCGGCGAAAGTGTGGTAGAGGCGGCGCGCGGTTTTGTTGCCGAGGAGGAAATCGTCGTGGATAAAAGACATAGAGATGAATAAAAACTGATTGAAACACACTTTACGGGCGGCAGGGGAAACTGGGTGCGCGACATAGATGGACGGGTTAGCCCGGTTTCTTTTTTGTGGCTCCATTACCTGGCGTAGTAGTACGCTACGGATTCCTCTCGATCCGCGCGCTCAGCCGCACGCCTGCCAAAATCGATGCGGAGGAACGCGTGAAGGTGGAGCGCATGGATCTGGCGCGCCCCGTAGTAGCCACCGGGAGGATCGAACCCGTCACCAAAGTGGGGATCAAGAGCAAAGCTTCCGGAATTATTTTGAAGCTGCCGGTGAACGTGGGCGACCGCGTCCATCAGGGCCAGGTGATCTGCGAACTCGACCAGAACGACCTGTTGCCGCGCATGCGTCAGTCCCGACCTGCCGTTCCTGAAGCCCGACCTGGAGCGGGCTCGCGAGATGTACCTGCACAAGGTGGCCCCGCAGACGCGGTGCTGACGCCGACGATTCTGTTGGCGGCCGTCGGCCTGTTGACTGGCTTGCTGCCGGACATCAAGGCCTCGCGCCTGGATCCCATCGAAGCGCTAAGGTATGAATGAGGGGCGGCGCGCCGCAAGGGAACAACGTCATGGCAGAACGAAGCGAAGAGAGCAACCTCGATATCCTGATTCAGACGGGGATCAAAGACCCGATTGCCATTGGTCTGGCGGAGAGCCTACTGGAAGAAGCGGAAATCCCGTTCTTCGCGATGGATCGGAGTGTGGCGGCACGCCAGGAAAGCGGCAATTTCCTGGGTTGGTGGAACGTACGTGTGCCCAGGGATTTGGAGGCCGAGGCGCGCGAAATTCTGCTGAGTGTGGAGCAGATGAAGGCTCCCGCCGCGGAGACTTAGGCCTCGGGCATTACTCCACGGCGAGCTTCGCCGCGAGAGTTCACGACGCGGATGGTATCAAATGGAATGGCGGCGATCGGCGCGCGTTCCCATCCGCGGCATCCCCTGTCAGAGCCGCGGCCATAAGAAAGAGATAGGCGCCCCCCTACGCGAGCGCCGCCTTGACCCGCGTGGGTGTGAACGGAACACTTCGCAGGCGCACTCCGGTCGCGTCGAAGACCGCATTCGCCAGGGCCGCGGCCACCGGCGCGCAAGCGGCTTCACCCGCGCCGTAGTGCGGCTGGTCTGGGTGATCGATCAGCGCCACCTGTACCGCCGGAACATCCGGGAAGCGCAAAATTGGATACGACGCCCAATCCGCGCTGGTGACGTGCGAATCCTGAAAGGTAACTTCCTCGTGCAGCACGCGGCTCAGCGTGTGCAGGATATTGCCCTCCACCTGATTGCGCAGTCCATCGGGGTTAATGATCAAGCCGCAATCGTGCGCGCAGGCAATCCGCCGGACGGTGATCTTGCCGCTGCCGCGATCCACCGCGACTTCCATGGCCATGGCGACATAGTTCTCCGCGTTCTTGTAGCGCATGTACGCGATCCCGCGCCCCGTCCTGTCTCCCGTGCGGACACCCCGGCGCGGCTGCCAATCGATCATATTGGCGGCGCGTTCCAGCACCGCGATAGCCCTCGGGTCTGAGAGCGACCGGCGGCGGAATTCCACCGGATCCATGCCCGCCGCGGCGGCCATTTCGTCGGTGAAACTCTCCACGGCAAATACCGTGGCGATCTTGCCGGGCGCACGCAGATTCGAAGTCCGCAGCGGCGTGTCCTTAAGCAGACGCGACGTGACTCTCAAGTTCGGGATGGCATAAGGCGGGTCGAGATTGTGCACCACGGGAGCGCCACCGTTGCGTACTTGCGGCGTCGAGATGCCCGCCGCGGTTGGCCCCAGCAGGGTGTCGGTCCACTGCGGTCCGGCCGGCCCGGTGGTCGTGCTTTCCCATGCCGCGATGCTGCCGTCCGCGTTGAGCGCTCCGCGCATTCGCAGCAATTGCGCCGGCCCCTTTGGATCCCAGGCGTGCTCGTCCGCGCGCATCCACTGCACGCGTACCGGCGCCCCCACTCCGCGCGAGAGCAGGACCGCATCCGCCGCGGCATCGTACGCACCATTGCTGCCATACGAACCGGAGCCGTCCATGTAAACCACGCGGATCTTCTCCGGCGGTATGGTGAACGTGCGCGCGATCAGGTTGCGCAGCCCGTACGTATCCTGAGTCGAGGACCAGACCGTGGTGCCCTCTTCTTTGACATCGGCCACGGCGCACGAAGGAGCCAGCGAAGCGTGGGCGTGGAACGGCCAGTAGTAGGACGCCGAAAGGGTCTGAGCGGCGCCCAGCGCCGCAGTGGCGTCGCCGCGATTGACCGGCGTCTGCTCGCGCACCACTTCAGCCGAACCCATCGTGCGCTCCAGATCGGCCGTGGCGTAGCCCGCATTGGCCTCGCCCCAGACGGCTTTCAGCTCGCGCGCGGCGCAGATCGCCGCCCACTCATCCATGGCCACCACACCCAGGAAGTTCGCCACGCGTACCACGCGCACTCCGGGAATTGTGCGAACCGAACTCTCGTCCACCGAGACCAGGCGCGCCCCCACCACGGGCGGCCGGATCACCCGCCCGTGCCGCAGTCCCTCGATCGCATGATCGTGCACGAATACGTGGCGTCCGGTCGCTTTGCCGGGAACGTCGGTACGAGGCACTGGCTTGCCCACCACTGTGTAGCTCGAGGCCGGCTTGAGCGGTGCGTTGGGATTGACCTTCAGATTGAACTTGCGTCCGCCTATCAGCGCGGCCAGGGTCACTCCGCTGCCGCCGCCGGCAGGACGAACTTCGCCCCCAACAATCGTCAGTTCGGCGGCAGGCCGCTTGAGTTGCCCCGCGGCCATTTCCAGCAGCGCCTGGCGCGCCGTAGCCGCCGCACGCCGGATGTCGGCGCCGCCGCGCGGTACGCCGGTACTGCCGCCCGTCCCGCCATGATTCGGTGTGGCTGCCGTGTCGCCTTGCACCACCGTGAAGCGTTCCACGGGGATGCCGAGTTCCTCGGCGGCGATCTGACGGTAGGCGGCCGTCAGGCCGGTACCCGGGTCCACTTTGCTGGTGGCAATTGTGACCGACCCATCCGGGTGGATGGCGAGGAACGCGTCGAGGTCCGGCGCCGCTTGCGCGGGGCCTTGGGCCGTTGCCGGCTTGCTGCCGGTCCAACTGAAACTGACCACCAGAGCGCCGGCGGCGCGCAGCAGGTCGCGGCGGGATGGAGCAGACTGGCGGCTCATTTCGTCTGCCCTCCTGCCGCCTTCATTACGGCGCTGAGGATGCGGGTATGTGTGCCGCAGCGGCATAGATTGCCGACCAGGCTGCTTTTCACCTGCTCAAGGGTGGGGTGCGGCGTAGTGCGCAGCAGCGCGGTCGCGGCCATCACCATGCCGTTGGTGCAGTAGCCGCACTGCGCCGCCTGGTCGGCGATGAACGCCGACTGGACGGGTGTCGGCTGGTCGGGCGAACCCAGGCCTTCGATGGTGGTAATTGCGCGGCCAACGGCCTGTCGGACCGGAGTGATACAGGAGCGGGTGGCGCGTCCGTCCACCAGCACGGTGCATGTGCCGCACTGGCCCAGGCCGCAGCCGAATTTCGGGCCGTGCAGGCCCAGGGAATTGCGCAAAACGTAAAGCAGGGGCTGCTCGGGATCCCAGGAATCCACATTCAGCACACGCCCGTTGACAGTCAATCGGTAGGCAGGCATCCATCCTCCTCGTTGGCAATCAGTATACTCTTCGAGGTCGCGCGCGCGATGAATGCTAAAATTGTGCAGTCGGGGCTGTGGCGGAATTGGCAGACGCACCAGATTTAGGTGCAGGACAGTCTGAATGATTTCAATGAGTTTAGCGCTTTACCGCAACTGATTTCGCGACTAGTGTGTCGCGATTGGCGGTGTCCTGTCGCGGCTCTGAAATCGGCTGAGTCTTTGGAAAGAACTAGTTTTTGGCCAAAACCGGCTTCTTGGTCTTGGCCGCCATCAGTTTCGTCACCGCCGTATTGAGCTCAGTGTGTTCTTTCATGGCGTTTCCGATTCGCTCGGCCATATCCGCCAGGACCACCCGAATGCTCGTCGCCAGTGCAAGACATTCTTCATCTGTTTGGGCATGAAGGCCTTCACTCAGAGCAGCATGAAGCAGCATCAACGGATTGTGGCCCTTGATCAGCAATGCTTGCGGAACGCCATGCTTGATACTCTCCACAGCTTTACTGAATTGGATTTCCAACCTAGCGGCTTCAAGGTCAGCGATCATGTCCGGGGATACACCAAGCCTGCCGGCGACCTTGATGATCTCCGCGAAAATCCGGTCTTTCTGATTCTCGACCACGCGCCGGTAGTATGCAAACGCAGCGATACCAAGTCCTTGGTTCTCAGACCGCCGGCCCTTAAAGTAGTAGTCTTTTTCTTCGCCGATCAACTTGAGGACTTTCGCGGGAGTCGGTGGTCCGAATTCTGGAAGCTCCCCAAATTTGTGTACGTCACAATCTTCTCCATCTCCACGACCTGCAACCAACAAAGCGTAATACTTTGCTTCTTGTTTGCAGTTGCGGCATAGGAACCTCAAATCGACTGTGTGATGGCCCTTGTCAGTTTCTGAGATGCTCAAGTCATCTCGGTACTTTTCGAATATTCTAACTCCACCACACGCGTTGCAGTGCAGGTTCAGGGTTGGCGATTCCAACCCGTACCGCGTTGGGTAGGAACCTTGCCGTGCTAACAACCCACCTGAAACCAGTGCTGCTCTTCCTGGCGGAAAAGTTTCCAGGAATTCCTTGAGGGTTATTTGGACGACCGCATCTGAGTGGTTCGCTTCAGTCATTGTTGACCCGGGATCTAAAGATCCAGTAAGACCGTCAGTTGACAACGCAACAAACACTCTGGTGCGAGGAGGGGGACTTGAACCCCCACGACCTTTCGGCCGGTAGCTCCTAAGGCTACTGCGTCTGCCAATTTCGCCATCCTCGCACTCTGCTGATATCGTAGCGTGTATCGCGAGGCCAATTCAAATGGACCAACAACAAAGCGATTCGGGACGCGAGCCTCGCTTCATCATCGACATCGTCCTGGCCTTGGTCAACGTCGAGGGGTTCGAGGTCCGCAGCTAAACAGAAGAACCCCCGACCCGCCGGAGCTTCCGACGGGCCGGGGGGCTGGTGGAACTACTTCAGGCTGACCATCTGGTAAACGACATAGAGGAACGAGGCTAGCGCAACAGCCTCGAACACCACGAACTTAACCTCAAACACTACATCGCTGACCTTGGCCAGCCTCTTCAACCGTACTTGCTGCATGTTTCTCCTGATCGGGGGGAAATCGGCTCGGTTGGGGCCTGAATCAATGCTAACACCAAAACAATTCCAGAGCAAAACGTTGTGGTCACCGAAGTGCCATCCGAAATCCTGCGCCAGTTCCGGCCCTCTTTTGGCAGGCATGGCCCTATCGTGCCCCACTGGCTGCATCCTCGACGCCGGTCGGGCCGTTGGCGTCGACGCGTACATAAGGCGACTTGCTCAACTGCGGGGCGCAACTGAAGCGCAACTAATGTACCTTAATCGCCGACACAAACGGTAGGTTGAAATCATCAAAAGGCCAACAAAAACAACAGTGGGGAAACACGGACAACTCCTCAAGGCGATTTAGGTTCTGGCGTTCGAGAGGACGTAAGGGTTCAAGTCCCTTCAGCCCCACCACCGCTGTCAGGCGCCGACAGCATGTCAAGCCAGAGCCGCATGGTCAGATCGTGCCTGCCGGAATTGGCCAGGTAAGGCCGAAGCTCCGATCGATATCTCCTTTCCAAAATTCCGGGGGTAAGCGGGGCCGATCGCGCGAGAAACTTGACGTCCTCCCGATCTCGAGCCGAGTTGCGTTCGAGCTTGGAAAGCGCAAGGTCGTGAGCCTCGAGACCGAAAAGCCTCAACCGGCGAAATGCCGCTGGAAACATCGGCAAGAGTCTGTCGGGATAGTTCTCGGGAACGGTCACGATGCCGACATGCTGCAAGTAAACGCCATGTTCGCGATGGAGCGCGGAGCCTTCGCCGGCCAGCGACAGGAGCGGCCCGGTCTCATTCACGGGGATGACGCCGACGCAATCGACATCGACTGTCGGGCGGGGCAGGCGATATAGCATCGCGATTGCGAATCCGCCTATGCAATGCAAAACCACCTCGCGATCCAGGGCGGCATCGACGGCCGCGAGGAACGAACTCCAGGGCTTCGGTGGACGATTACGCGGCATACGGCAAGTGTTGCGCGTTGAGGTCGGTCAGTAGATTCCAGTGACTGGCTTCGTCGGGCCGCGCCCGCCTGAGCCAGCGTCGTTCCGCCTCCGAGAGCGAGTCCTGGCAAAGGGTGTCTTCGCGCACCAGGCGGGCGCGCTCCAGAGTAACTTCAATTTCGTGAACGCTGCGCGCGGTATCGTGATCGCCACGCTTCTCTGCGACCTGCCGCGCCAGCGTCGCCACATAGCCCAACCGGTTCTGAAGATCGCGGATCTTGGCCTCTCGGATCAGCCACGCCCAGTCGAGACCGAGATACGCGGTGGCGACCCAGGGCAGCGCCTCGATCACGCGGACTTCGACATTAGAGGAGGCGAGTGTGGCGAGGAGGATAGTCGCGGGATTGTCGGCCGGTTCGCCGGCCAGTTGCCGGAAGCCCGGGTATCCCAAACGTCCAAGTGCTCTTGCCAACGAGGCTGAATTCCACTCACGCAGGTTCTCGGCGTTCAGCGGCAGCGCGAGTGGACCCAAAGCGTATACACGGGCCAGCCTCGTTCCAAGCCGATCGGTTACGGGGCGATGGCCGCGCTCGATCAGGGCGAGATATGCCTGCGATACACCCAGCCGATCGGCGGCCTGTTGCTGTGTAAGGCCACTTTCACTACGGGCAGACCGCAATTGTTCCGGACCCAGGCTGTGCCGCATTCCACTCGTGATTATAACAAAAAGTGTAATAATTCAGCAGGGGCCGATTTCATCACTGGCGCAGCCATTTCAGGTAAGTCGGCAAGCTGTGCAACTGGTCCACGTGGTCGGGGGCCGAATTGCCCGCATATCCGATCAGCAGGAACTTGCCGGCTCGCGCCTCGGAGAGTTGCTGTAGGCCCATCGGACCCCACTTCAGCACCGGACGCCGCGCGAGATTGAGCTGCTTGAGCAGGTAGTCGGCGGTCTCCGTGGTGCTCGCGAAAGTGCCGGGGAAGATTTCGGAGTGGGTCACGATGGCTCGCTTGCGGCCGGCGATGGCGTCGCGCCCCAGTTGCTGCCAGATCGCCAGATTCTCCGGGCCGATCTTCGATTCCAACGGTCCCGGTTTGCCGTCCACATAGTCGGTGTGGATGCCGTCGATCATCAGGGCGGCGGCGATGCGCGTGTAGGCGTCGGGCGATTTCAGAACCTGGCGGATGGCTCCGCAGCCCGCGCTCCAGCCGCCGAGCATGACCTTCGCGAAGTGCGTGCCTGCCTTGTCTTCCGCTTCCTTAACGAGAGCGGCCCAACGCGCGGGGTCCTCGAAGAGCCGCGCATAGGTGCCTGAGCCCGAGCCCGCCTGCACGCTGACTACGGCTACCTTATTCTGCGCGGCCGCCACTTCGGGGAGCCACGTGCCTCCGTGAAAGAAGAACAGGATCGCCGCGGGCTTCGCACCAGCGGGGACAAAAAGCGTGCCGAGCGTGAGCTTCTCCCGGCGTCCCGGGGGCGATTGCTCATTCAATCGAGGATGGGCGCGAGTGTGCTCCACCATCGGCGATGGATTCTGCGATTGCTGGGCTTGGGCGCAGGCGAGCGAGAGCAGGGCGGAGAAGATGAGGCGGCAGGGCATGATACAGAAGGTTCGCGGCCCGCTTGTGACGGGCCGCGACAGGGTTAACCGCGATTAGCGCTTATTCACGGGAGCTTTGCGCAGGTGGCTGTTCTTCACGCCATAGGTGAAGTAGATGCAGAGACCGATAGCGAGCCACACCACCAGCCGGATCCAGGTATCGATATCCAACGACACCATCATCGCCAGACACACCAGCACGCCGAGGATCGGTACCAGCGGCACCAGCGGCGTGCGGTACGGGCGCGGCGCATCGGGATTCGTTTTGCGCATCCAGATGATGCCGATGCAGACGATCACGAACGCCAGCAGCGTACCGATCGACGTCATGTGCCCCAGTTTGGAGATGGGCAGGAAGCCGGAGAACAGCGAGACGAAGACCATGAAGATCATGTTGCAGCGCCACGGGGTCTGGAATTTCGGGTGGATGTCGGAGAAGACCGCGGGCAGCAGGCCGTCCTTCGACATCGAGAAGAAGACGCGCGATTGGCCCAGCAGCATGACCAGAATCACCGAGGTATACCCGGCGATGATGCCGAGCACAATGGTGGTTTGCAGAGCGGGCGAGGGGAACAGCGCGATCACCCTGGCAACCGGGGCGGCATCGCCCCTGAAGGCGGTGTAGTGCACCATGCCGGTGAGCACGCGGGCGAACAGGATGTAGAGCACCGTGCAGACCGCCAGGGAACCGATGATGCCGATGGGCATATCGCGCTGCGGCTTCTTAGCTTCCTGCGCGGCGGTGGACACAGCGTCGAACCCGATGTACGCGAAGAAGATTACGGCGGCGGCGCGGAAGATACCGCTGATGCCGAACTCGCCGAACTTGCCGGTATTCTCCGGAATGAACGGGACGTAATTTTCAGGCTTGATGTAGGCGTAGCCGACTACGATGACCACGATCACAATGCAGACCTTGATCACCACGATGACCGCGTTGACCTTGGCCGATTCCGAAATGCCGATCATCAGCAGGACGGATATGGCGCAGACCACCAGCACCGCGGGGACATTGATGATGCCCGGTATCTCGTCCCATGGACAGTGCACAAGGCTTGGGGGCAACTCAATCCCAAAGGAGTGAAAGAGCTTGACGACGTAACTCGACCAACTGACCGAGACGGTCGCCGCGCCGACCGCGTATTCCAACACAAGATCCCAGCCGATGATCCACGCGAGG
>JBDTPR010000074.1:0-15096 GCA_039932635.1 Candidatus Solibacter sp. | reverse complement strand
ATGAGCGGCACAACGGTCTCGCACTACTTGAACGGCGTGCCCAACGGCGGCGGGACCATTAACCTGACCATTGCCGACAATGGCAAGAACGCCAAAATTGGCTCGCGCGACGATCTGGTCACCATGTTCAAGGGCGCGATGGACGAAGTCCGCATCTCCAGCGCCCCGCGTTCCGCCGGGTGGATTGCCACCGGGTACAACAACCAGAGTTCGCCTTCCACTTTCTATTCGATCGGCGCCGCGATTCACCGTGAACACCTCGTTCCTGACCGAGTTGTCAACACCGATTGACGGCTCCAGACAGGATTTCGTGGCAACCTACGAGGATGCCAAAGGTGTCGGCGACATCAGTGAAGTGCAACTCGTCGTCCATTCATACCTCTCCACCGTGCTTGCCTGCTATGCCCGCTATGTGCCCGGCCAGGGATACTTCTTGAGGGATGACTATTCCACCGTCTGGATGGGCCCGGTGGCCGCTGGCTCTACCGTGCAGAACGGCCAGTGCGTGTTAGATGCGGACGTACCCGTCCCGGTGGCGAGCGGCACCAGGCTGACCGTCCATTTCAGTATGCGCTTCCGGGCGAATTTCGCCGGCCGCAAGGAAACCTATCAATGGATCTGGGGGTCCAACTATACGACCAATGCCGGCTGGCAGTATAAGGGCGCCTTTAACGTCACGGCGGCGCCGCCGCCAACCAGTAGTTCCACCGACCAATCTGGCAGCGGTACATCCCATACATTCACGTTCCAAGCGCGTAGTACCAACGGAGGCCTATTTGTCAACCGAGTGATTGTCCTCTTCAACTGGGACCTCTGGCTGGCCGCAGGCTGCTCGGTATCCTATGAAGGAGGAGTGTTCACTCTGGCCGAAGACACGCCCACCTCTAATCCGTACTGTACCCTGAATGGCGCTTCAGCCCAGCCCGTCGGAGATGACCTTATCCTGACCATCAACCTCGGGTTCAAGCCGGCCTTCAAAGGGGAGCAAAAGGTCTACCAGATCGCCTTCGATGCCAGCGGACTGAGTTCCAATTGGATTCAGGTGGGCAAATGGACCGCGTACACCGCCTCGCCCGATCTGCCACAAACCCAGCAACTCCAGCCCGCCACGGGCTCCGGCAGGGCGGTCACGTTCCAGTTCAAAGCGACGGACATCAACGGTGCGGGCTATATGCCCACTCAAGCCCTCTACCTTGGTTCCCTCACCGATCCCGGCTGTACGCTCCAGATCTACCACGCCGGCAACTTCGCTTATCTGGTGAACGACGACGGTACCGTCTGGACTTTTGTTCCGGCCGGTGGTAGCGCCACCAACGGCCAATGTACGGTCTCTGGAATGTCGAGCGTGGACTCCGGCAACGATTGGACCTTTGAGGTCACTGCGGACTTCAAACCCGCCTACGCCGGTTCCAACAGGCCGATTTACCAATACGTTAACGACCGCGTCTGGCATTCCCCGGGCTATCAACCCAAGGGAACGTGGACCGTGCCGTCCTCTGGAAACCTGCCGCTCCTTAGTGTCGCCAAGTCTCACATCGGGAATTTCCTGGCGGGGCAGAACGGCGCCGCCTACACGGTAATTGTGAGCAATGGTGCGTCCGCGGGCCCCAACGGCGGAGTCGTGACCCTCACCGAGCAACTCGATCTCGCGCCCGGTCTCACTTTGGTTTCGATGTCCGGCACCGGCTGGACCTGCGCCGGGACGGCTTGCACGCGCGCCGATGCGCTGGCGCCAGGGGCGAGCTATCCTCCCGTTACGGTGAACGTGAACGTCGCTGCGGGCGCAACGTCACCGCAGGTGAACAAAGTTAAGGTGTCCGGGGGAGGGTCGGTCTCGGCCTCCACGACCGATTCCACCGTAATCGTTCCCCCTGCGCCTATCTTGTCCATAGTTAAGTCTCACAGCGGAAACTTCATCCAAGGGTCCACCGGAGCTTACTCGGTCACGGTCTCAAACGTCGGCTCCTTGGCGACTACCGCACCGGTCACCGTGACCGAGAACCTTCCAGCCGGCCTGACACTGATTTCCATGTCCGGCACCGGCTGGGGTTGCGCAGGCTCTAGTTGCACGCGCAGTGATGCCTTGCCGGTGGGCGTGAGCTATCCAACCCTCACGGTCAATGTGACCGTGACTGCCGGCCCCGGATCGCTGACCAACGGCGTCACCGTCTCCAGTGGAGGTTCAGTAAGCGCAATCGCTGCGGACTTGACAACGATCATTCTTCCACCCACCACCCAGACCATCTCCACTTCCCCAGTCGGCCTTAGTTTGATCGTCGATGGCAGCAACTGCACCTCACCCTGCACTTTCTCGTGGAACGCGGGGTCGAATCACACTGTCGCGGTCTCCGGTCCGCAAACAGACAGCGCGGGAGTGTTGTATTGGAACCCCTCATGGTCTGACGCCGGTGCCCTAATACACAGCATTATTACGCCGTCCGCCAATTCGACCTATACCGCTAATTTCCAGTTGGCTCCGACCACCACAATCCAGTCTGTACCCGCTGGGCTCACCTTTACCGTCGACAATTTTGCCTGTGCGTCGCCATGCCGGAAGCAGTGGATACCGGGATCAAGCCATTCCCTTGTGGCCGGCACCCAGGTTATCGGAGCCAGTACCAGATACCAATGGTCCTCCTGGAGCCTTGGCGCCGCGGCGTCCCAAACTATTACTTCCGCGGCAGCGGACACCACTTACACCGCCACTTTTACTCCTCAATACGCAATCTCCGCCTACGTCTCCCCTTCCGCGGCAGGCAACATTACGCTGACTCCGCCGGGCGGCTGGTATTCCGCCGGCACCGTGGTAAGCATCGGTGCCGTCGTCAATGAAGGCTGGGCATTCACACGTTTCACTGGGTCCGTGACAAGTGGCGAAGCGCCCCAAATCTACACCGTAGTGTCGCCAGGTCCCAACGATCCGCCGGTCAGTGTCACGGCCAATTTTGCTCCCGATTTTTCTATAAAAATTAGCATCGCCGACATTAGCGTCAACCCATTACCGGTTCTAGCCAACCAAAACGCCCTGTTTGACGTAAACATCATCGGCAATCCCGGCCCTATGGCTCTCGATCTTCCTCTACTTCCCCTGGGCGCAACGATTCAATTCGATCAGTTCAGCGCGTATGGGTATCATGCAACGCTCCACGGCCCCGCCAGCGGCGGCACTTTTGCCTACACCCTCCGGGCCACCTCGAGTCAGGGGGTCACCCACAGCTATTCCGGCAGCATCGCCGTAAAGGATTTCACCGTGACGCCACTGACACCATCACAAACTGGCGGCCCCTTAGAAACGGTGCGGTACCAATTCGCCATCGCGGGTCAAGGAGGTCTGGATCCCGCCAGTGTGAGTGTCGGCCCTATCAACATCGCGGGCACCTGCTCCATTGGCGGACTGGTGACGGATTTCACGGCCGGCATTTTTACCATTACCTTGCCGATCACTAGTTGCCAGTCCGGGACTCACGCTGTGGACATTCCGTTTGTTCTTTCCGGCATTCAACACACCGCCCACGTTACTCTCGAAAGCGTCACCAGTGGAGTCTTCTCGCTGACATCTCCCGATGCACCACCCAATGTGTCGGGAACGTCCGTCACCCTTCCAATCCGTGTTACTACCAAACTCGCTTCGCAATACGTGTACTTCCAGACTGCGTTAGTCGGATTCCCTTCCTGCAGTACGGTCACCAGCTACCCGGCGCCCGTGACCGCAACGTCAACGGTGCCGGCCAATACCTCGATCACCCTGAACACCGCCGATTGCCCGCTAGGCACATACACAGTCATTGTGAACGGAACAGCAGTCGTATCCGGACAGACGATTTCCAGCGGGTTGTCCCTGCCCTTCTATATCGGTGTTGGCGCCCCGGCGACTGATTTCTCGCTCCAGTTCACCACAGGGAACTCCTCGCTGGCAATCGGCGCTAGTGATCTGTACACTTTGAACGTGGCGTCTGTGAGCGGCACCTTCGGCCAGTCCGTCTCGCTTGCCGTAAATGCGATGCCCCCCAACGGAGTCTCCGTTACCTTCCCCAGCGGAGCGTCGATCAGTGGGGTGGGAGCTATTCCCGTCCGAGTCGCGGCGGGCACAAACTCACCTGCCGGCCCCATCACGATCACCATCGTTGGTACCGCTCCCGGCCCACTGGTGCACTCTGCAACCCTGTCGCTAACGCTGTCCTCCCCACCGTCGCAGCCCGGGTTCACCGGAACTGATCTCGCACTCATCCCGCTCACCGCCGACGGAACCGTCAAGTCGGTAGCCGTCGCGGTAACCACAAACGGACACACAGTGACCCTGCGATCCCTCAGCGCCCTGCCGCCCGGAATGAACGCTTCCGTCTCCGGCCATAAGGTCGTCCTTTCCGCTGCAACCACCGTTTCTCCGGGCACCTATTTCGTAGACCTCGAAGCTGACGACGGAGCAGGGAACACCAGCCACTGCCGCGGACCAGTTGAGGTTGGAGGTGGTGGAGGATTGCCGCCAACGGTGCCTGCGCCGGTCATCACCAGCGTAAGCAGTCCGGATGGGAGGAGCAATCCGGCGACAGTGATCGGCGGGAAAATGAGTACGTTCACGATTTCGGGCAGGAATTTTGGAGCCACGCAGGGAGCCTTCGATATTCACCTGGACGGGTGGACTTCCTCGGGCGATCAAACAGCTCATCCATACTGGCCACCCAATTTGAATGGGTACTCATACCTGATTACCAGTTGGAGCGATCAGTCCATCCAGGTGGACATGACGATGCCACCGGAGGGAGTAGGTCTATGGCAGTTCAGCATTCGGCGGCAAGGTTTCATCACGGATTATGATGCCACCCACCCGTCATTGGGAAGCTTTCGGGTATACGATCCCACGCCGGAGATTACGAGCATCACACCTTCGGAATTCAATGCGGGAACGCTAGGTGCGCCTGTGACCATCGTGGGCCGCGGATTTGGCAGCAAGCCGGCGATTGTTATTGCCGGTAACGGTGTAACCGCGCGGTTGAATCCAAGCGTTCCACCGACGGATTCCCAGATCAGCGCTTTCTTCGATGTAGACCCTGGCGCGGATGCAACTGTGGAGGTTTCGGTGTACTCGACGGGCACGGCAAGCCACAATTTCACGCCGGCGCCAGATCAACAACAGAATAGCCCCTCGAAGACCGTAGTAGTCAAACCCAATACTTTGGGAACCATATCCATCGATTATCGCGCCTTTATCAGGGCCAACTGGGTGCTTTCACCAGCCTCTTGCGTAGGTGGAGTTGCCGACATCCCATTGGACCTTGGATCGTCCCTACACGTGCGAGGAGACAATCGAACATTCTCACTATCTCCGCAACAGCTTCGTAACTTTCCGCAGTCACCGCCTTACCGTGCTTACGAGCGCTTGCAGTTAACGCCACCAACCGGCTTCGGCCAACCGTGGACGCTTTCGGGTCCGGTTAAAGATCAAGGTGTGAGCCGCGAATACGATGGGGCATCATTAGTGACAGATAGCTACGCACTTGATCCAGCGGGTACAGGGAAAATCATCGATCTTTCTATTCTTGACGTTCCACGGATTTGCAATGGAGGCAGCGGGCTTGTCAAATCAGAAAAGGGCACGCCCGATATCCCCCCGCCATCGATCAGTACGAGTGCACAGGGGGTTACCGTTACCTTTTCCGGTCAGGCGAGTGACCCGAACATCCGCGGGGCTGGTTTTTTTGCGCCCATCCAGTGGGCTCTAGCCGTCACGATCAGCCCCGATGGCTCGACCGCGTCTGTAATCGGAAGCCACACCTGCTTTCCCGCGCACGAGATCCTCGTCAACGGCAAGTTCCTTTGGAGGTACGGTCCAAACTACGGTTCGGGAACTAACGGCGTGACTGCGGTCCCCTTTCCCACAGCCGCGGCTCCGAGTCGTGCCGACAACGACCGTGACCTTCTCAGCAGATGTCTGCTCCAGAATTTGCCCTATACTCAGGTCCAGGCTACCATTTCGCTTAGGTGAGAGTTCTACGATGGTGACTATCATGAAATTGCATTTGCGTATATCGATCCGGCTTCTCCTTGTGGCCGCCTCATTATCGTCCGTCGGATTGGCTCAAAGCAGGTATGCAGCGCCTTTCGAGAATTACAGGCGCTCCCATGATTCTGAAAAACTAGGCAACGAACTGCGAGACGTGAGTGGAATCAAGTTTAGCGAAGACATCCCGTACTTAATCGGCGTTATCTCGAACGATAATGAAGAAACCCTTGTCCGCTGGGCGCGTTTGAAGTTGCTTACAATCACGTCTGGGCTCGTAGGAGTCGATATCGCTGCCATTCAAGATCGCTTCCTTCCGGCTATCCCAGTGTTCGAGAACCATTTGGCCTCGGCCAGTACCGATGATGAGAAGTTCCAATGGGCGATGTCGATCGCATCACTGACAGCATTCGTCGGGCTCCAGCCTACGCCCGATGGACTCTCACTCTTTTATCGTATGGTCGAATCCGGCCACGAAGGTAACCGGCGAATTGCTCTACTAGCCCTCGCAAGAGTAAAGCCTCTGCCCGCCAAGGCGAAAGGACTCATCTTGCATCACTATCCGGGCGAGTTTCCAAGCGCCAGGCTGGGCAGGTTCGCCTTCGCCCTCGAAGACGCAGACATACAGAAAGAGTTCGTCTCCTTTCTCGATAGTGACGAGGTGCAAGATCAGCAGTTGGCCGCCAAAACCCTCGCTGATGTCGGGCCGAGGGCACGCCCGGCGCTCGCGGCACTGATCCGACTGCAGAATCGTCCTGGCCTGGACGAGACCGTCGCGCGCAACGTTAAGAAGGCCATCGATGCAATTGACCGCAACCGGTCTGAACTAAATCGGTGAACCCTGCTACCATTGGCTTCCGTTGGTGCCAATTAACGCGGGAGGTATATCGCGATTGCATCGGCGGTAGGAACTCGACGTTCCAATACGCTGGTCCTTTATGAAACCGAATCGATTAGCTCTTACCGTGATCCTTGCGTCTCTCTGCTTGCATTCGGTCATGCGTGGCCAGTCGCGCGTCGAAATGAACTCGCTTCTCACTCGGGTAGAGGGTCAAACCGTGGACCAAGCCACGCTTTGGCAACTGGAGGCTCAACCTGTCGATCCGAGAGCAGCTCAAACGTTGCGCGCAGCCTTTGAAAGGCGGACAGCAAAAAGTGAACGGCAGCGCATCGCAGCTTCTTTGATTCGCTTGGGCGAAAAGTCGGCCGTCTACTTTGAGTTCTTGACAGGCTACGCGAAGGCGGCAATCAACGACCGGACGCCATTCTTTGAGAAGGTCGACGCCGAAGGCAATCCGGTTCGCGGGGAATTTAGCGCTGAGTTCGAAAACTGGTGCGCGCAGAACCAGAAAAACCCGCGTGACGTCGCAGCCTCTCAACTTGGCGCCCAACTCGAGGATGTAAAAGTTCTCGCGGAAGTAGCGGATCCTCGTGCCGGGGACATTTTTCGAAGAGGTCTGGAGTCGCCCAACCCTCGCATTGTCGCGTACTCGAACTCAGGGCCTCGCACGACTGCAAGATCTCGATGCAATTCCACTGATCGCAAAAGCACTTGACCGATTGCCGATCGGTCAGCGTACCGTGATGGCGACGCAACTGCCTCGGTATTTCCGTCCCAAGGCTGACCAACTGTTTGATCGCCAGATCACGGTCCCAGCCTATCGCACACACTATCGAAATGTTGTCCAGACGATGAAGGCCGCGGAATTGAGGCGAGTCTCGAGTCGCGGAGCCGGGAGTGGCGGCGCCAAGTAGGCCAACTAGAATCGCCTGAATAGAACGTTCAGGCGATCAGCGATGTCACTCGACAAACCCCCGCCATCCCGCCGTACCCAAGCCCCGCCGCACCTCTGCCAGTCACCCCGAGTGACGCCAGCTTCACGCAGCCCATTCCCAACTACCTCTAGCACTTACACGGCCTGAATTTCGGACTCCGCCCCATCCCCATGGTATCTATGGACCGCGGGGAGAGCCCCCAAACAGCCCGCCCAACGCGAAGAAAATTGAAAATGCAATTCCCGGCGCACAACTCGCTTACTATCAACGAAGCCTTCGCGAATCGTGATCCCACCGAACCCACCGAACCCACCGAACCCACGCCGAATCTAGAATCGGTACTTCAATCCGATCTCGATCACGCGCATCACGTTGACGTCTGTCAGATTCATATGCCCCACTCCGGTGCGGTACTGATTGTAGAGCGCCGTGCCCGTCAGCGTGGAGTTCCTCGCCGCCAGTTGCTCGGGCGTATTGAACAATGTGAAGCCGTCCGCCAACGTCCTGCCGTTGGCCTTGTACTGAATCGACGTGTTCACGCTCGGCCGACGCACCTGGTTGAATGCATTGTAGAAGGCGGCGCGCAATTCGAACGCGTGGCTCTCCTTAATCTTGAACGCCTTGGTCAGCGTCATGTCGTTAGCGAAGCTGAACGGACGGCGGATGTAGTTGCGATCGCCCAGCCCCGTATAGCCCGGGAAACTCCCAGGCACCGCGAACTTGGTGGCGTCGAAGTAGTGGGCGAAGTCGCTCGTGCCCGCGTTCGGGTCGCCGGCCAACTGCATGCGCGGATCCAGGTCCGGCGTGCCCAGGAACAGCTTCTGCAACTCCGCGACATTCGCCGTCGAGCCCGCCTGCTGGATGCTGCCCAGCGTCACCGTCGCCAACTGTCCGCTCACGAACGTGAACAGGTGGCCCATGCGCCAGTCGTTGAAGATCGCGCGCCCCACTGCGTTGTCGAAGCGCAGCACCTTGGCCACCGACGGAATGTCGAACGTGTAGTTCACCGTCAGCACGTGGCGCCGGTCGCCGCCATCGCCGCCGGCCAGTCCGCCCGTGTAATCCTTCCAGTTGTAGGAATACAGGCCGAAGCTTTCCGTACCGCTCTCCAGTTTGCTCAGCGTGTACGAGGCCTGGAACATCAGGCCGTGGCTGAAGCGCTTGTTGGCCGACAGCTGCAGCGAGTGGTACGCCAGGTTGCCGCCGTTGACGTTCATGTTGATCGTGTTGAAGCCCTGATACGGCCGCATCAGCAGGTTGTCCACCGTGTTGCTGCCCGGCAGCGCGCCGGGGTTGGCGGCGTTCACCGTGCCGAAGAAGTTGGCGCCGGTCACGCCTGGGCGGATGTACCTGGGGTTGTACGCCGTCCCCAGTGGGATCGCGTTGAGGTTGAACTGGATCGCCTGGTGGCGCTGCAGATTGCCGATGTAGGCCGAATCCAGAATGATGCCCCACGGCAATTCACGCTGCATCGAGACGCTGAAATCGTACACCGTCGGCACGTTGCGGCTGGTATCCTGAGCCGCGAAACTACGCGCCGTGATGGGCGCGATCCCCGCCGTCGCGGAGAGCGTCGCCAGACTGGTCTGGCGATAATCTACGCTCGGCGTCAGCGTGTTTTCGAAATCGTTAATCGCCTGCGAGATATTGATGCGGTTGTAGGCCCAGCCGAACCCGCCGCGAATCACGGTCTTCGTGCTGCCCTTGGGCGACCACGCGAAGCCGCCGCGCGGCGCAATCAGCAGCCACTTGGGATTGGGCACGCCTGTGTTGCTCACGCCGTCGGTGCCCAGCGGCACCACGCCGTTCAACGGATTGCCGCTGCCCGGCACGATCGTCCACTGCAGAATGGTCGCAGCCTGTCCCGTATAACGGACACCCGGGTTGGCGGGGTCGATCACCGCCGAGGGGTTCGCGGGATCATACGTGTAGTAGCGCGGCGCCTTCGCCGGGTCGAAGCGGCTTGGAATGAAGGCGGCATCCAGCGTGTCCGCCGGACGGATCTCGTGCTGCGTGGGCACGTGGTAGAAGCGCACGCCGTAATCCAGCGTCAGGTTGCTCTTCACCTTCCACGTGTCCTGCACGAACACATGTATGTCGGTGTAGATGGCGTTCTTGCGCTTGATGTTCTGCACTTGTTGGAAGCGCGAGAGCGCCCCGGTCAACACGTTCGAAGGCCCGTAATTGGTGTCGAACGCACTCGCGCTCACCCCGAAATCGTAGGTGCCGCGGTCACCGCCGTCGGTGATCGAATCGATCTCGTCCTTATAGTTGCGAATGTGCTGCCCGCCGATTTTGATGATGTGCGAGCCCCGCGTCCAGGTCATGCTCCCCGAAAACTGGTGCTCGTTGTTAGTCGCTATCGCCGGCATGCGCGAGAAGGCAAAATCGGCGTAGCCGGTGTTGGCTACCGAAGGCAGAATGTCGTTGGTGGGCTTGAAGACCGTCGGCAGGGCGCTCAGGCCGTAGCGTGTTTTGGTGTTGCCGTCAGGGTCGGCCGGCAGCCACTGCACCTGATCGTAGTTCCACGAGTACAGCACTTCCACCACTTTGGTCGGCGAGATCGCCTTGGTGAAACTCGAGGCCAGCGCGCGGTCGGGACGCGGGCGCTTGGTGAAGCCTTCCAAATTGCCCCAGTTGGCGCCGGTGCTGCGATCTTCCTGCGTGCCGCCGTCGAACGTGTAGCGCACGTAGGCGCGGGTATTGTCGTTGACGTTCCAATCGGTCTTCACGTTGTTGGCGGAGCGCGGCTGCTTGTTGTTGACCTGCAGTTGGTAGTTCTGCAGTGGATTGTTAGTGATGTTCTGCTTGGGGAACATGGCGAGAATCGCCCTGCCCATCGGATTGATCAGCGATTGCGGGATGATGTTGCCCGGCACCGGCACGGGATTGCCGGAGAGGTTGGTGCCCGGCATATAGATCACGGGCTTCTGCCCGGACGCGTTGGTCACGGTCTGCGAGAAATCGCCGTTGCGCTCCAGGTCGGTGGGGGTGCGGCTCAAGGCGATGGTCGCCGGAATGTCCTGCAGGAACTTTTCGAAGTTGTAAAAGAAGAACAATTTGTTCTTCTTGATTGGCCCGCCCAGGTTAGCCCCGAAATAGTTGAAGCGGTAGCGCGGCCGCTTCACGCCCACGTAGTTATTGGTCCACGAGTTGGCATTCAATGCTTCGTTGCGCATGTAATCGAATACCGTCGCGTGGAAGGTGTTCGTCCCGCTCTTGGTCACCACGTTGATCACCGTACCGCCGCGCGTGCCGTATTCGGCCTGGAAATTGTTGGTCAGCACCGAGACCTCCTGGATCGATTCCAGGCTCGGCGCAACCGACGTCTTGGCGTCGCTGCCCTGGTCCACGATGCTGCCGCCGTCCAGGTTCACCTGCGTCTGGTTGCCCGCCTTGCCGTTGATCTTGAAATCGGAATAGCCCGTGGCCGTGTATTCGCGGCCGTTCAACGCGTTGGTGTTGGTGGGGGTCGCGCCCGGAATCACCTTCAGCAGGTTGATCCAGTTGCGGCCCGCCAGCGGCATCTCGGAAACCTGCTTCGCCTGCACCGTGGCGAAGCGCACCGCCGAATCCTTCACCAGCGCCTGTTCCGCCGCCGCCGTCACCGTTACCGATTCCGTTGCCGCGCCCACGTCCAGCACGATCTGCCCCAGCGCCACCTGCTGGAAGCTGTTCACAGTGAGGCTCTGAATCTTCTTCTCCTTGAAGCCCGGATGGGTGATCTGCACGCTGTACGTGCCGACCGTGACCGATGGGAACGTGAACAGTCCCGCTTCGTTGGCCGTAGTCATGCGTGTGACCTGCGTGCCGGTCTGCGTCAGTTTGATGCTGGCGCGCGCCACAATGCCGCCGCTTGAATCCTGCACAGAACCGGTAATCGACCCCAATCCCGCCTGTGCCATCAGCTGACCTGCCGCGAATGCCAGCGACAGGCAGAGTCCACCAACCAGTTTCAACATGGAATAAATCACCCTCCGTGAAAAATCTTGGGAACAGGTATATCACAAATGGACGATTCGCAACAACAGATTTAACGCTATAAATTGAAAATTTACGTAGATACGTTTCACATTCTGAAATATTTCACGTTGTGGAATGAGACGCCGGATTTTGGTAGCATCAGCCTTGGCAAAAAGCCTCAACACGCCGCTCCTCGTCTGCCTGCTGCTGGCCGCGGCCGTCTTCGGCGCGTTCGCTCCCGCTCTCCGCAATGGCTTCGTCGGCTACGATGACCCCGATTACGTTGTAGACAACATCCACGTGCGCTCCGGACTCACTCCGCGGAACGCATCGTGGGCGATGACGGCGGCACACGCGAACAACTGGCATCCGCTCACCTGGATGTCGCACGCGCTCGATGCGTCGATCTTCGGACTGGCTCCCACCGGCCATCATCTGACCAGCATTCTCTTGCATGTTGCCAACACGCTGCTGCTCTTCCTCTGGCTCTACGGCGCCACCTCGCGCTTGGGGTGTAGCGCCTTCGTCGCCCTGGGTTTCGGGCTGCATCCGCTGCATGTCGAATCGGTAGCGTGGGTGGCGGAGCGCAAGGACGTGCTGAGCACCTTCTTCTGGCTGCTGGCGCTGCTCGCCTACACGGCATACGCTCGCAGGCCAGGGTTGGCACGCTACCTTCTCGTCGCCTTGATGCTTGCCTTGGGACTGATGTCGAAGCAGATGCTGGTGACCTTGCCGCTAGTGCTGCTCCTGCTCGATTGGTGGCCGCTCGGGCGCGGCTTGAGTCTCCGCCTTGTGCTGGAGAAGTTGCCGCTGCTGGCACTCTCCGGTCTGGCCGGTGTGGTTACGTTGTGGGCCCAACGCGCCGGCGGGGCGCTGGCCTCCACCGATCTCCTGACGCTGGATCTGCGGCTTTCCAACGCGGCGCTCTCGTACCTGCGCTACCTGGGCAAGACGGTGTGGCCGGACAGTCTCTCCGTCATCTATCCCTTTCCAGCCGCGGGGATCGCCGCCTGGAAAGTCGGCGCGTCCCTGGCAGTGCTCGCGGCGATATCCGTGGTGGTGATTGCCGCACGGCGACGCGCTCCGTGGCTGGCGGTGGGCTGGGCCTGGTACGTCGTCACACTGCTGCCGGTGATCGGCATCGTGCAAGTCGGCATGCAGGCTATGGCCGATCGATACATGTATGTGCCGATGATCGGTCTGCTGATCGCCGTGGCATGGCAGATCGCGGAAACCTTCCACGGCCGCTGGGTTCCGGTGGTGGCCGCCGGTTTGCTGCTGGCCTGCGGAGTTGCTACGTGGCGGCAGGTCCACGTCTGGCGCGACGGACTCTCGCTGTTCGAGCACGCCGTGGCGGTTACGCAGAACAACTTCGTGGCGCACGATAACCTCGGCGTGGAGTTGGATCGGCGAGGGCGCGCCGAGGAGGCGCTGGCGCAGTATCGCGAGACCCTGCGGATCAGGCCCGGCGATCGCCATGGGACGCGCAACTACGCGCTCGCCAACTTCGATAAGGGCCAGCGTCTGCTCGCTGCCGGCAGACTGGATGAAGCCTGGACCGCCCTGCAGGAAGGGCTGCGCTACCAGCCTGACCATGCAGCGGCGCACATGTACCTGGGGCTTATCCTGAACGCCCGCGGTAAGCACGAGGCTGCGCTCCCGGAACTCCGCCTGGCCATCGCGATGGACTCAGCGCTCGCCGCGGCCCACATGGGACTCGGTGTGGCGTACTCGACGCTGGGACGCACCGGCGAGGCGCGCCTACAGTTCGAGCAAACCGTGCTCCTCGATCCCGCGAACGTGGAGGCGCATTACGATCTCGGCCTGATGCAGGCCGGCGAAGGAGATAACGCCGGGGCGCTGGAACAGTTTGACGCCGCGGTACGTGTGCAGCCCGGCTTCGGCGCCGCGCATCTGGCCGCCTCGATGACGTTGTACTCGATGGGCCGCTTCCAGGAAGCCTGGAGCGCCCTGCAGAAAGCAAAAGAGGCGAAGGCGGAAATCCCTCCCGCCTTCGCCGTGGAACTCAATACCAGAGTAAGTCGCTAGCCAGAGAACGTGCAACTCGTGTGATTTCGCACAACCGCTTCGAGGCGTTGAGGAATTCCCGTTCCGCGCTTGAACTCGCGTTCTATACTCTCTAGCACTGGGCACTCAGTACCCATCTATATTTCGGAGATCAACATCCTATGAAACAACGATTTAGCGGCCGCACAGTAATCGCTTTCGGATTGGGCGTGGGGAGTTTGCTGGCACAGGGGCAAGGGCAAAACGGAGGCGCAGGGCGGCCATCCGACGAAGACCCTGGATTCAAGGTCGCGATCCATTCGCGCAATCAGCTGGAGGAGGCCCCCACCAAGGGTGGCACGACCTCGTTGTCGCCCATCACCGATCATGGTGGGCCCAAAATGGGCACTCCGAACCCCTACCTCATCTGGTACGGCAACTGGAATCAGAGCAACGCGACCGACACTCCCGGCGGCCAAGCAATCGTGAGGGATTTTCTTGCCGGGCTCAGTAACTCCGGATATTACCAGATCAACATGAGTTACAACGGACCTACGGGAGCCGTCGGCGCCGTCAGGGAAACCATCGACACCGGTTCGCAGGGCACACACCTATCAGATAATGCCATCAAGGCGATCGTCAATAGTGCGATCGGCAGTGGCCGACTTGGGGCGGCGGATCCCAACGGCGTTTACTTTGTACTGACATCTTCCAACATTGCCAAGACCGGATTTTGCTCGCAATACTGCGGATGGCACACGTACACCACGATCGGCGCCACCAAGGTCAAGTATTCTTTCGTGGGTAACGCTGCACGCTGCTTGAATTCCTGCGCGGCGCAGACCGTCGGACCGAACGGTAATGCGGGCGTGGATGGGATGGTTTCCGTACTGGCGCACGAACTGGAAGAGGCGAACACAGATCCCCTGCTCAACGCCTGGTACGATTCGAGCGGTGCGGAGAACGCCGACAAGTGCGCGTGGACGTTCGGACAGAACCAATCGGTTCTGGGGACGGGTGCCTACTACAACCTGACGTTGGGTTCGCGGAACTTCCTGATTCAACGTAACCTCTCGGCGACCGACAATAAGTGCTACGTGGACATCAAGACAAAAGCGCAGTAGATTACTGAAGCTCCTCGCAACTAACGGGCGTCCAGCGGCAGTCCTCGCTGGACGCCTTTTTGTTCGGTTTTCAAACTAACTTCTCCTGGCGGTGGCAACGAACTTCGGACAGATCCGCGGCACGGCCGCGACTATACGGCAGATTCAATTCGCTCTGAAGTACAACTTCTAGGTCCGAGGCCGCCCTACAACGGCAACTCGAAGTAGAAAATCTCTTTGCCCGAGGCG
>JBDTPR010000073.1:0-15100 GCA_039932635.1 Candidatus Solibacter sp. | reverse complement strand
AGCGTATATTTCTTAGGAACGCGAAAAGTGAGGTCGTAGGTGGCGTGGTCGCGGAAGGTATTCACATTCGGATACCAGCTTTCGCGTGCCGACACACTGAAGTTACCGCCGCCCTCCTTGTGGACGATCTTATCGCCCGCATATTCGATACGCAGCGTGCCGCTAGCGCCTTCCTTCAGATTCTCCGGCAGGATGACATACAATGTGCCGTCCTCCTTCTTGTCTTCCTGGATGAAGTCGATATCCTTACCGCCGCTGGAGACCTTCGTCACCCGCAGCGTGGATTTCAAAGCAAACTTGATCACGCGATCCGCCCGCATCGCCTTGAAGCTCAGTTCCGTGCTGGCGTTGAAGTGATCGTTGGAAGCGATGGCGGTTTCAATCTTATAATTCTGCGCCAGCACGCTCCGCTTGTTCTCCGCGGAACTGGCCGTGCCCTTGGACAGCTCGTCGCTAAAGTGGCTGAGATACCAGATGCCATCGGTCTCGCCGCCCGGATCCAGATTGATCACTCCCACTTCTTCGGGCGAAGGCAGCGACGGCATCACACCCCTGGGCTTCACGTGGAAACGCAAATCCGAATGGCTCCGCCCATGCAGGTAGGCGCTGAAGAAGCCGGCCGCCTCGGCGTTGTACAGGTCTGTCAGGATTTCGGCCTCTATGTTGTCCATGAAGTCGGAATTCACCTCGGCTTCCACCAGACTGCGAATCGTATCGCTGCGCCGTCGCAGGTGCTTGCGGAAATCGCGCAGGATTTCATCCAGCTTGGCGTCCCCGCCCGGCTTCGACTTACCCCTGACTTCTTTGCCGGTGGAGTCCGTGAAGCAGAACAGGGCGCGATCGAAACGTTCCTGCACCGACGTCTTGCCGGTAAGGCTCTTCAGATATGTCTGCTCCATGCCTAAGCCCGGAGTGAACGTGAATTCGCCGTCGCCGGAGAACACTGCGACTGTGTCGCGTCCCATCTGCGGCGCTGTAAGTCCGAGCGTGCCGCTCTTCAGCGTCAGCGTACCGGCATCGCGGCGGATGACCAGGTTTTCTACCGGGAATGACTCCTGAATTGCGGCATCGCGCAATCCCTTATACACCGGATCTGTCGCGGCCAGACAGAAACCGGAAAAGAGTACAACGACCAATAAGTTCCGCATGAAGTGGACATGATAACTCACGGCGGCCGCCGCGAGAATCCGATTGTCTGCTACCTCACAGCCAGTCCACTTGAATGATCCTCGCAATGCAAGTATGCTGGATAAACTGTGTTGAGCGTCTTGATTATCGTCGTTTGTTTGCCGCTTCTCGCCTACTGGACCACTCGGATGCTACTGCTTGTGTCTGGCTCCCGCGAAGCGATCGAGGCGGCGCTAACCTTGGAGTCACCGTGGTGCTGCAAACTCATCTCGTACTTATGACGGCGCGTATTGCGAGCGCCGCTGCCGGATAGGCACACCTGAATGTCAATTTCGAGGCGCTTCAGCGGTACCTGTGGGCGTCGCGGCCTTCTCTGTGACGGGACCTTTCTCAGCTAGCCACTCAACCTGCTGCCGCGTGATCGTCGCGCCGGTGTCGTCTCGTACGGGCTTGCCGAAGAGAAACCTTCGCGTGGTTGAAGTCAGCCGCAATCCGTTATAGGCCAGTGAAAGCAAATTGGAGCGGATCAACTCGGTACGCACCGAGGCTCCAAGAAACCTGGCCACACTCGCTCGCTTCACGGCGCCCACTCCCGGCCTCACCCGGGGGCGGTGCATTCGCTGATTCGAACCACGGCGACCCGGCCGTCTGTAGTGAGCTTCGTGCCCGTGCCGTTTTCGAGCCCCGCGGGCAAATCATTCCGTTCGATCAGCCCTGCTTCCGAGACGCAGCCCGTATAGAGCAAATCGTTCACGATCTTCGTGCGCTCCGCTCCGCGTTGCCGTCGATGACATGCGTGAAGTTCCGTGCCTTCCTGGTGAACCTGATGCCGACGTCTTCGGTAGCGCAGTTCGAAATCGGTGCGGCTTCCATCCACCACCGTCGTCGCCATGGGAGCTTTCCTGTATCCTCTCCGCAAGATGATGGAGAAGTACGTGCGCAGTACCGACCCCGCGGCCTTGACATCGGATGTCGTCCACCCCGACGCCTCGAACGCACGCGCGACGCTGCCTGCCGAACCCACCAAAATCACGTTCACCAGATCGGCCGACGCTCCCGAAACTCTAGTCGCGCGTTGCGAAGGTGGCGCGTCCAGCGCCGCGTGTATGTCCGTTCTGATTTCCGGAGTCAGCATCCTTGCGGGCAAGCCGGAATTGTCGAATTCCGCGTCCTCCACCCGGAGCGCCTGGGTCAACTCAAGACGATACTCCATACCTCGAGCCAACACGATTTCCGTGTCTGGCGCCGGCGAATAACAGCTTCGTCGCCCACACGGAACGCCAACGCGCGGAGCCACAACCAGCAGCCGCCACGCGGCCACAGCCAGACTCGATGACACATTGGTCACCGAACCAATCCAGTGAATTCGCCCGTCGAGGTCTACCCGCTCCTTCGCGGTTTCCACATGTCTCATTCGCGCGTCGATAGCGATGTCTCTTCCGCCCGGCAATCGGATGGAGTGGTACTTGAAGCCGAGACCCATCTTTCGGACCATGGTGACGCGGCCCCGCAGTTCGCTACCCGCCGCCAGTATCGTGCGGCCATTTTCCAGCACGGGAGAAAGCAGCACCCCTGTGACCGGGTCGCCAACCTTGGAGAACCGCGTCCCGATCGTCCCTTCCTGGCGGACGGATAGCGTCGTGCCGCGAGGCAGTTCGGTCGCGTTAGCGGCAACCGGCGTCAGGATGATGAGCCAACAAAAGGATTGAAGACGAGCCGCAAATATACAATAAGTGCCAGCAGGCGTACACACACCTTAGCTTATTTGCAGCCAAGCCCACCGCCTCCGAAGCTCTGTGGCACACTGGGAGCCGGGACATTTTCCCGCTGCGAGAAACGAAATGACCTCGGCCGCCCTGCTCCGGTATTCGCTTCCCTTGACTCTGTCGATCGGCCTGCTATCTGTGATCGACTCTGCTTCCGCCAAGATCCTCTTCAAAGCCAACTTCGAAACCGGCGATCTCAGCGAATGGACCAAGACCGGCACCGGCAAGCAGAACGCAACGCCGAGAAACGTCCAGGTCGTTACCGATATCGTGCAGGAGGGCAAGTACGCCGGGAAGTTCACCATCCACGAAGACGATGTCTTCAACGCCCAGCAGTTACGCGTTCAGGTCGGTGGACCCAGGGTCACGGTCGAGGAAGGCTCCGACACCTACATGTCCTTCTACCTGTACATGGCCGAAGCGCCGAAAGACCGCGATAACTTTTTCTACTGGGAAGGCAATCCGCCGCCCAGATACAACAACGTCATGACGTGGTGGGTGGAGCCGAAAGAAGGTGGTGGAGCGGTGATTAAGTACGGTACCGGAAACCTCGGACGCAACGGCACGGAGTGGGAGGCGGATTTCACCCTCGGGACGTGGCACCAACTGGCCATGCATATCCACTGGTCGGAGGACAAAGAGAAAGGCAACACCCGCCTCTGGCTCGACGGCACGCTAGTCCTCGATAAAAAGCTGAAGACCAAAGGACCCGAGGCCGTCTACTTCTGCCAGCCCGGCATCCATCGCAGTCCGCATCGTCCTTCGGAGGACACCATCTACTTCGACAACTTCATTCTCGCCGACACGTTGGAAGAAATCGAACTCCCCAAAGCACCGGCGAAGTGAACCGGCGCATCCATTTTTGCGCATAGCCTTAAGCCGGCGTGCCAGTTACTTTGGCAGGAGGGCGTTCCAGTGCGTAACCACGTGCCAGGACCCGCTCTGTGATGCCACCGGCTCCAGCACGTACACCCGCTGGCCATCGGCGGAGACACCATACTGGCTCCCCCAACCGACAAAATCGCCAGCCAGTCGGAACAGGGGCCGCGGCGCCGACGCTTCGAAAGGCTTGCCCGGCTTGATCTCTACCGACATCAACTGGTTATCCTGCCCGATGTAAAACAGCTCCCTGCCATCCCCTCTCCAGATGGGCTGGATCCCGCCCTGGTCCGAGACCTGGACCGCTCCCGTCATCTCCGGGAAGCGTGCGACAAAGATCTCAGGCCGTTCGAGCGCCAGTGAGCCGTATGCCACCAGCTTGCCATCGGGCGACAGGTGCATCTGGTCTTTCTTGGATGACGTATCGCCGGTGGCCACCGGTTTCGCACCCTCCAGCAAGGGGAGCGTGAAGGACAGCAGGTCGTCTTTCCGGCAGAGCAGGAACCTGCCGTCCGGGGACCAATCATCAGGCTTGTTGGAGCGGCCATCGGTGAACAGCGTGCGGGGCGTCTGTTCCCCGAGGGTCCACACCATCAGGTCTGTCTGGGCACCATCCTGGTCGAACCTGGCAAATGCGATCTGCCGCGAATCGGGAGACCATACCGGGTCGGAATTGGTCAGTTTGCCGAAATCGAACTGCGTAAGCACGTTAGTATCCAGGCGCAGCAGCCAGATCCGGTTCGGGGCAGGTCCGCTGGCCAACCGGACCTGCAGGGCGGCCATCTTCTCGTCCGGCGAGAGAGTCATTTGGGCGTAATCCCCTGCCGGACCGGCGCGTCCCATGGGTTTGCCGCCCCGGCTATAGACTGCGAGTTGGGTACCCCCGCTGACGCCGCTGCGGTAAACCAGCCCGCCACTCTCAGAGACGTTGAAGGCCGACAGGCCCATCCAGAATGCGTTCACATCGGGTACGATCGAAACCGGCTCTCCGTACTTGCGTCCCTTGCTCAGGTCCCAGCGCTGCGCCCACAACGCCTCGCCGCGAACAAAGAGAAGGTAATTGGGGGGTGAAAACACCGCCCGCGTGGGGTTGCGGAAGAGCATTCGGGGTGTCTCGCCATCCAGTGATGCCAGGTAAATGGCAAAATCTTTGGCGGCGGAGTTGGCCGAGAAATAGAGGAAGCGCTTGCCGTCGGGGAGGAACTGGGGCCAGCCCTGCCGCACTTCGCCGTGCGCCTTGTCCAGCTTCAATACCTCCCTTGGCGTACCGCCCTGGTCCGGCACCGCCAACACCGGGCCGTCGTTGGAAAAAAGGATCGTCCCGCCGCGTCCCCAACTCGCGCCCCCCTGGAATTCCGCGTCACACAGCACGCGGGCGACACCGCCGCCGCGCGCAATCTTCTTCAGCTTGCGCCCCGCGAAGAAGCCGATTTCCTTGCCATCCGGTGACCAGAAAGGAAGGGATGCGCCTTCCGCTCCCTGAAGCTTCTGGCTGGTCTCGGACCCAATCGGGCGAAGCCAGATCGCCGTGCTCCCGCCTTGGCGACTCACAAAGGCCAGAGTCAGGCCATCCGGCGACAGGGCGGCTTGAGGCATGAACGCTCCCATCGGCAGCCTGGTCCCTTCGGGCATCGGAACCGAGAAGGCGGCGCTATCAATCGGAACCGGGGCGGGCCGTAGCGCGAACCCTGCGGCCGCAATAATTCCTACGCTGGCCGCGGCCACAGCGATGCCCCGCGTTCGGGACCACCGCAACGGAGCAGGCGACGGTGATCGCACGTCTCGCCCCGCCTCGACCGGGCCTGCAATGCTCACCGCCGCCGGCGTCGCGATCGTAACCGCCGCGACCGCCTCCACCGTGATCGGCGCGATGAAGCGGTAACCCTTACGCGCCACGGTCTCGACATACATCGGCTGCTCGGCCGAATCGTTCAAGGCCTGACGTAACTTGGCGACCGCGGCGTTCAGGCTTCGCTCGAAATCTACGAAGGTGTCGGAGGGCCACAGGCGCTCGCGAAGTTGCTCCCGGCCGACCGTTTCGCCAGGTTCCGCCAACAGCGCTTCGAGGATGCGGAGCGGCTGCTCCTGAACGCGAATCCGGATCCCGCTCTTGCGCAGTTCGCCCTTCTCAAAGTCCACTTCGAACGCTCCGAAACGCCGCATCCGCTCAATCATACCGCACCAACGGCAGATCACATCGACAGGTAACGCACCTATTGTCAGTTAGTTATCCGGTATGCGGGAATTCGCCGGCAGATCGCGCTTCACGCCGTACGCCTGTGCGTACTGTCGCCCCCATGCGTACATGGATGCTGGGTGTAATGCTTGCAATGGCGGCGCGTGCGGAACACTGCCCGCAACTCCGAACCGTATCGATTCGGATTTTTGACGACGTGGGGCTCGACCGTAAGACCGTCTCCGTCGCAAGGCATGAAGCCGGGTGGATCTTGAAATCCCTCTGCCTCGCCGTGGACTGGTCCGAAGCTGCCGGCTCGCAGTTGGAAATTCGGATCCGGCATCGCCCCGAGGTGGCGGAAATCACCGCCGATGCCCTCGGTCTCGCCATGCCGACCTTCGGTAAAGGCAACCACGGCGCAGTCTTCTTCGACCGAATTCAGGAGCGCGCCGGGAACCTGACGGCAAGTCTTCCGGTGTTGCTCGCTTGTGTGCTGGCCCATGAGGCCGGGCATCTGCTGTTGCACACCAACGATCACTCCGCTGAAGGAGTGATGATCCGCAACTTCGGTAGGGTCGAGATTCAGATGGCGGGCCGGCGCCGTCTCACCTTCACCGCGGCAGATCGCAATCGTTTCGGGTTGGTCCAACTCGCCGGCGCAACCCGCCGGTAGTTAACGCGAAGGTTCAGCCTGATGGTGCGTCACGCCCGACGGCGATGCATATCCGCTACGGCAGGCGCTTCAACCGGAAGGTCTGCGCTCCGGGACGCACCACCGCGGCCCCGGAGTTTCCCACGGCGTGGAGTTCCTCCCGCTCGCGGGTAATTTCAATCTCGCCATCCTTCAGCGTTCCCGTGAAGCGCAGTACCGCCTGATTGATCTCATTGCCGTTCTGCTCGCGAGCCACTACCTGAAACGAGATCTTATCCCCGTCGATCGTGCCCTTCAGAATCGGAGTGCTGCCGTAGTCCAGGTATTGCTTCCCGGTCAGCGTGGCGCCCTTCTGCACGAACTGGAAGGCAAAGTCCTGCACCGTATTGCGGCGTCCACCGGTCAGGTTTCCCATCCAGATTCCGGAAATGTCCGCCGCGCCCAAATACGACGCGACCATCGCCAAACCAATCGCCAGTGCCACGACCCTGCGCATCGCCCTAGACCAGCACGCCCGGCAGCGGACCGGTGCTGTCGGCGAAGCGCTCCACAGGCGCGCCGAACGCATCCAGCATCGAAACATAAAGGTTCGCCAGCGGAGTGTCCTCGGTATATTTCAAGTGCTGCCCCGAATCGATTCGTCCTCCGCCGCGGCCTCCCAGAATCAACGGGAGTTTGCGCGGACTGTGGGTGTCGCCATCGCTCAGCGCGGATCCGAAGAGGATCATCGAATTATCCAGGACGGTGGCTTCGCCCTCCTTCATCGCCTGCAGCTTCCGCAGCAGATAAGCGTATTGCGCCACGTGCCAGCGATTGACCAGTTGATACTGCCGCAGTTTGTCTTCCGCTTTTCCGTGATGCGAGGTGTCGTGATGCCCCAGGCTCACACCGTCCAGGAAACGGAAGCTGACATTGCTGACGGCATTGCCGAACATGAACGTGCTGATGCGAGTGGTGTCGCTTTGGAAGGCCGTGGCGATCATATCGAGCATCAGCCTGGAATGTTCCTCGTGACTGCCGGGCTGCTCGGGAGGAGCGGCTTCGGGTTTCAACTGGGCACGCGGCTTCCAGTCCCGCTTAGTCCCGCTCGACGCGCGCTGCACGCGCTGCTCGATCGAGCGCACCGTCGAAAGGTACTCATCTAACCTCGCACTGTCCGCGGCGCCAACCTCGGCGCGCAGACGCTTGGCATCGCCCAGCACGCGATCCAGCAGCAGCGTATCGAGTTTCGCCGCGTCGCCGTTTTGCGCCGTACCGGCCCGATAGAGGCGCTCGTAAACGCCACGCGGATTCACTTCGCGCGCCAGCGGCGTATTGGCATTGCTCCACGAAATGTACGAACCGTAAATGCGCGTGTAGCCCACGGCCAAATCCACGCCCACCGCCACTGGAGCGATCCCCAATTCCAGCGAGGGCAGCGGCGTATGCTCGCCGAGCCGCTGAGCGGCCAATTGGTCCATCGACGTGCCGTTGGCAAGATCCACGCCAGGAGTCTTCTTGATGGTCGCGCACGTCAGAATGGCCGACTCTTTGCAGTAGTGGCCGTCGCCGCCCTTGGCAGCGGCGTTCCAGAGGTTGCTCAACACCATGATCTGATCGTTCAGTCCGCCCAGGGGTTCGAGCGTCGTGGAAAGTTTGAAGTCGCGGCCCACGCCCTCCGGGTACCAATGCGCGGTGTTAACGCCGTTGGGCATGTACAGCACCGCCATGCGCACAGGACTGCGCGGCGCCGCGGCTTGGGCGCGCGCGGTGGATGGCATCATCGCCTCCAGCCAGGGAAGGCCCAGGCCGACGCCGGCGCCTCTCAACAGGGTTCTGCGCGATAACTTCATTCTGCGAGTGGTCACTGTTTCCCCCCCTTGGACCGCCCGGTTGCCGGCGGCTGATACTGAAACGGAGTGCTCAACACAATCAGCTCGAGCAGCTTCTGAGCCCGGTAATCGTTCTCTTTCAACTCTGCCACAATGCGATCCACGGTACACGAGTCCTGTAAAGTGAGCCCGCGGCCCAACGCGTATCCCAGCATCTTCCCGGTGAGATTACGCACGAAGAGATCCTTGCGTTCGAGCAGTGCAGCCTTCAAACTCTGCGGCCCTGCGACGCTGGTGCCGTCGGGCAGTTCTCCTCGATTGTCGATCGGCTTGCCGGCATCCTGGTCCCGCCAGCGCCCGATGAAATCGTAGTTCTCCAGTGCGAAGCCCAGCGGGTCGATGCGGCTGTGGCAACTGGCGCACGCAGGGTCGGCACGATGCTGCGTCAGCATCTCGCGCACCGATTTCGGCCCCTCGTCCGACGCCTGCTTTTCAAGCGCGGGAACATTGGCGGGGGGCGGCGGCGGCGGAGTGCCGAGGATCGCTTCCAGAATCCAGGCGCCGCGCAATACCGGACTGGTGCGGTAAGGGTAGGACGCGACGGCCAGAACCGCGGGCATTCCGAGCAGACCTCCGCGCGTGGAACCAGCCGGCAAATCGAGCCACTGGGGCTGTTGGTCGGTAGTCGCTTTAATGGTCTCCCCCATGTGGCGCGCCAGTTTTTTAGTCACCACGGTTTGGGAAGAATCGATCAGGTTCAGAATCGAAAGATCGCGCTTGAGGATTTCATAAAAGAACAGCGCGGGCTGAAGCCGGATGTCGGAGCGCAGGTCCTCGTCGGTAGTCCACGCCGGGAACAACTTCGCGTCCGGCGCCTTGTCCGTATCCAATTGACGGACGCGCAGCCACTGATCGACGAAGCGTTTCGCAAACTCGATCGTCTGCTCGCGGCGCATCAGCACCGGGATGAGTTCACGCACAACCGCTGGTTCGTGAAGTTTGCCGGCGGCGGCAATGTCGACGAGTAACTCGTCCGGCATACTGCCCTGCAGAAAGTAGGATAGCCGCGAAGCCAAAGAGTACGCGTCGATGCGCCGCATGTCGCCGCTGTTATTCGCCGGCTCAACCAGAAAGAGGAATCGCGGCGAAACCAATACGGCGCGCAGCGTGAACAGAATCGCGGGCTCGAAATCCTGCCCCTGTTTGCGCGCAGCCCGGTAGAGAGTGAGATACTGCGCCAGATCGTCGGGCGACACCGGCCTGCGGAATGCCCTCGGCAGGAAACTCTTCAGGATCTCGCGCGCCGCCTGCTCTTGCGAAACGCCGCCGCCGGGCCGCGCCACAAAAATCTTCTCGCGAGATTTATACTCCTTGGCCGAAGCGTCCATGGCGAACTGGGCGGTCTTCATATACTTCTCCAGAAGCAGCGGAGAAAGGAAGAGCGTCTCGCCGGAATTGTCGAAGCCTTCGCCGCCGGCGCCATCCGCTGGCAGCGAGCTGGTCAGATCCACTTGCAAATCGAGCAGGTCGCGTAACGTCGCGGCGTACTCCTCGCGATTGAGCCGGCGAATGCCCGACGCGGCAGGTATCGCGCCTGTGCCGCAAGCGCCCTCCCGGACCGCCGCCGTGACCCAAGTGGTGAACTGCTCGCGCAGGCTGGCCGTTAGAGCGGGCGCGCCCGCGGGCGGCATCTCTCCATTCTTCACGCGCAGCGCCACGCTGCTCCAGCGTGCGGCCTCCGACCGTATGCTCCCGGCGCCAGCCGTCTGCCGCAAATCGAAGCCGCCCGCGGGGGAAGCTCCCTGGTGGCAGACCTGGCAGTGCTCCTTCAGAAACGCCTGAGCATCCTGGAAAGAATAGTTGGCCGGCTGCGCGTCGAGCGCGGCAGCAACCGCCAGGAACATCGCGAAGCAGCGGGAGTAACGGCCAACGGTCATCGGCAGAATATCAAGAGTCTATCATCCTTGGGTTCTGCCCCACGGAACTGCCCTTCGCCGTCTTGGGATACTGAAAGCCATGAACCTCGCGTTATTGCTCCTGCTGGCCGCCGACATCAATCCCGAAAACGCGGCACGCCTGAAGCCCGCCTGGAGCATCGAAACCAAGGCCGTCCCTCCGAACCCGCGTGCCGCCCAAATCGCCGCGTTCGAAGCCACCCCAGTGCTCGCCGGGAACCTGCTCTACGTCATCACGCCGTTCAATCAAGTCCTCGCGCTCGACCCGGAGTCGGGTGCCGAGCGCTGGCGTTACGACCCCCAAATCGCCAAGGATCGAACCTACTCTGAAGCCTCTGCGCGCGGCGTCACCGTCGTCGCCGGACGCCTCTACTTCGGGACCTTGGACGCCCGCTTGATCGCCTTGAATTCCTCCGATGGCCATCTGCTTTGGGAGACGAAACTCGTCCCCGAACTAAGCGACGGAAACTATCAGGTGACCTCCGCGCCGGTCGTCTCCGGCAACACCGTCATCGTCGGCTCAGCCATCGGCGATAACGGCCGCGCCGAGATGGAACGCGGCACCGTGCGCGCTTACGACGCCACCACCGGCAAACCGAAATGGACCTGGGATCCCACGCCCCCCGGCCGCACCGGCGCTGCAAATGCCTGGGCGCCGATGGCCATCGACGAGAAGAACGATCTCGTGCTCATCCCCACCGGCAGCGCCTCGCCGGATTTCTTTGGCGGCCTGCGCCCCGGCGACAATCGCTACGCCAACTCGGTCGTCGCCCTGACCGCGTCCACCGGCAAATTTCGCTGGTCATTCCAAGTCGTGCATCACGATCTCTGGGACTACGATGTCGCCTCGCGTCCGGCCCTGATCCAGGTCCGTGGCAAGCCTGCTGTCGGCGTCCTCACCAAGATCGGGCACTACTTCGCGCTCGATCGACTCACCGGCAAGCCATTGCTTCCGGTCGAGGAGCGCCCCGTTGCCCGTTCCACCATCGAAGCGGAAACCGCCTCACCAACGCAACCCTATCCTTTGCATGGAGCCTTCACCACCCAGACCTTCGAACCCCGGGAAGGCTGGTGCACCGAGGAGTTTCGCAAGCTGCGTTACGACGGTCTCTTCACGCCGCCCAGCACGCAAGGAACCCTGCTCTTTCCGGGCAACGTCGGCGGAGCCAACTGGGGCAGCGGCTCTTATGATGCGTCGCGTGGCTTGCTCTTCGTCGCCGCCAACCGCCTCGCCACCGCCGTCCGCCTGATCCCCCGCGCTGAGTTCGACAAAGCCGGACACGGCGAGACCGGCGAACGCTGGGGCCAGGAGTACGCCGCGCAAGCGGGCTCGCCCTTCGGCATGTCGCGCAAAACATTTCTTGGCCCCGATGGACGCCCCTGCAATCGCGAACCCTGGGGCGCCCTCGTTGCCATCGACGTCGCCACCGGCAAACTCCGCTGGGAGGCGCCGATGCTGGTGAGCCTGGGCGGCCCGCTGGCCGTGAACGGCGTCGTCTTTTTCGGCGGCACGGTATTTGAAACCAAACTCCGCGCCTTCGCCGCCGACGACGGCCGCAAACTCTGGGAACACGATCTGCCCTACTCCGCGCATTCCGTTCCCGGCAGCTACATCTGGAAGGGCAAGCGCTACATCGTCGTTTGCGCCGGCGGACACGGCAAAGTGGACGGCAGCAAACTCGGCGGTGCCGTGATCGCTTTCACTGTGGAGTAAACTAGCTTGCTAGCCTCGCAACACGGTCAGCGATTTCCCCGGCTCGGTCCGAATTAACGGTAATACCCCGTGATCTTGCCCGCAAACAACACGTCCTCCATCTTTGGACCTTGCCCGCCATTATGCACAATCATGTAGCCTCCGCTTGAAGGCGAACACTGGTCTACCACCCTGCCGATATGCGGCACGTGGCCGCCCAGATCCCACGTGACCAGTTCGCCGGGCGCCGGATACGCAATCTTCTCGTAACCGGAGACATAGCGAACAGCGTGATGCGTGCGTTCCTCGGCCGCGGCCAACCGGTGTAAACCTACGCACCCTGTCAAATGACATATCACTGGAATAACACCTTTCGCTAAGGCTTCGCGGGCAGCGGCTGCCAGAGTTCGATCTTGTTCCCATCCAGGTCATAGATCCACGCAAAGCGTCCGTAAGATTCATTCATTCGTTTGGGGTCGATCTTGACTCCCTCTTCTTTCAAGCGGTCGAGCAAAGCATCCAAATCGTCCACGATGTAATTGATCATGAACGGTGCCGGGCTGGGATCGAAATACTTGCTGGTGTTGGAAAAAACAGTCCACACTGTGACGTGTTCCTTTTGCGGGTCATCGTGTTCGCGCCACGGAAGCATCGCTCCTCCGCCCTTATCGGCGATTCCAAGATGTTTCGAATACCAGTCCCGCATCTGATCGCGATTGGCGGATTTGAAGAAGATCCCGCCGATTCCAAGGATGCGTCCGCGCTGCTCCACTTTGACGGGCGGCTTCGACTTTTCAGCCTGCGGGGATTGCACTTCCTGTCCGCCCATTGAGCACACCGAAATCACTAAAAGCGAGCCAAGCGCAACGGGACTCCAAGGTATTCGTTTCATTGGTGGATTATACAAGGTTCCAGCAGAACCTCTGCCTTACTCGGTTCGGAGACGTGCCTCGCCGATTGGCGGACCGAGAAACTCGAGGGCTAGGGACATCGGGCATCGCCCGCCCAACCTGTAACTCAAACATCCACGATATTCACCTAACCGTTCCAGCCACTTACGCAACAT
The DNA here is from genome assembly GCA_039932635.1 of Candidatus Solibacter sp. Lineage (GTDB taxonomy): Bacteria > Acidobacteriota > Terriglobia > Bryobacterales > Bryobacteraceae > Solibacter. Next base: position 1,974 of record JBDTPR010000073.1, on the reverse strand, counting down.
ACCTGTCAGCACCCCCATTCCACTGTCGTACGCTCAATCAGGGGCGCTTACGCCCAAGTCTATGTACCTCAACCCAAACCACTTGCGAGGCAAATTGGCTTTGTTCCTGCACATTGCATTTTTTCACTCACCGCGTCAAATCCCCCCAATACCCCCATCGGCGACAAGGGGATATATGGACATCGCGATATACTGTTGTTTCAGGAAGATAAAGACCCTCAGACCATGGCAGAAATGAGCGTCATCTGGCTCCGCGTGGCCGCCGCGTTCTATTCGCTCGGCCTGCTGCACGCCATCCTCACCTTGGTGCGCCGCCGCGAACACCTGTTCCGCGTCGCCTTCACGGCCTTCACCCTCGGCACCGTCTTCCACTTCGTTTCCATCATTGAGGAAGGCATCGTCAACGACCGCTGCCCCATCGCCAACTTCTACGAAACCCTGGCGATGTGCGCGTTCCTGGTGGCCGTGGTCTACCTTGGCGTGCAGCTCCGCTACAAAGTAGACAGCATCAGCGTCTTCATCTTCCCCCTGGTCTTCGTCATGGCCCTGGTCTCTACCATGGGCAATCCGGTGAGCGCCTGGAGCAGCCCCATCGTACGCGACACCTGGCTGACCGTGCACATCGTTCTCGTCCTTTTGGGGTACGCCGCGCTACTCTTCACCGCGGCCGCTTCGGTGCTCTATTTGTTCCAGGAACGCGAACTCAAAAGCAAGAAACCCAGCAAGTTCTACTACCGCCTGCCGCCCCTCGGCACGCTCGACGAGCTGGTCTCCAAATTCATGGCAATCGGCTTCGTGCTGATCACCCTTGCCGTGGTCGCAGGAGCCACCTGGGCCTTCATCGAATTGAAGGCCGATTGGATCCGCCAACCTAAAATTGCCATCTCCTTCTTCACCTGGGGCACGTACCTCGCCCTGATCTGCCTCCGCGTAACCGCGGGATGGCGCGGCCGGAAAGCTGCGATTATGACACTGACGGTGGTGGGCTTCTCCGCCGTCACTTGGGCGGCGCATGCACGCCTGGGGAATCTGCTGCTCAAACAATGAAGCTGCTCATCACAGGTGTGAGTCACAAGACAGCGCCCGTCGAGGTACGCGAATGCCTCGCCTTCCGCGAGGAGTCGCTGCCCGCCGCGCTGGCCGATCTCAAAAGCCGCGCCGGAGTCTCCGAAGCCGTCATCCTCTCCACCTGCAATCGCGTCGAAATCACCCTCACCACGGAAGACTCAGCCGACCCGCGCGGCATCGTCGACGCCTTCCTCTCCGACCATAAATCCATCACCTCCGCCACGATCGGTCCGCACCTCTACCGCCACGAAGGCCGCGACGCCATACATCACCTGTTCCGCGTGGCCGCCTCGCTCGATTCCATGGTGGTCGGCGAGCCCCAGATTCTCGGCCAGCTCAAGACCGCCTACGCCGCCGCCAAGACTTGCGGAGCCCTCTGCGGCTGGCTCGACGGCCTGATGGCGCGCTCCTTCAGCGTCGCCAAGCGCGTTCGTTCCGAAACCGGAATCGGGCAGATGGCAGTCTCCGTCAGCTACGCCGCCGTCGAACTCGCGCGCAAGATCTTCGGCTCGCTCAACAACCGCACGGTGATGATTGTGGGCGCCGGGAAGATGAGCGAACTGGCCGCGCGCCACCTGCGCCGCTCGGGCTGCTCGCACGTTTTCGTCACCAACCGCACGCATGAACGCGCCGTCGAAATGGCCCGCCTCTTTCAGGGCACGCCCGTCGAGTATGCGCGCTTCACCGCCATGCTGCCCGAGGTCGATATCCTGATCGCGAGTTCCGGCGCGCCGCACTACATCCTGCATAAGGACGAAATGCAGCGCGTGATCGCCACCCGCCGCAACAAGCCGATGTTCCTGATCGATATCGCCGTGCCGCGCAATATCGAACCCACCATCAACGATCTGGACAACGTCTTCCTCTACGACATCGACGACCTGCAGGAAGTGGTCAACTCCAACC
>JBDTPR010000072.1:0-15124 GCA_039932635.1 Candidatus Solibacter sp. | reverse complement strand
CCAGGAATTGCACCATGGCGGGACGGATCTTGCGGAACTCGCGCGGAAATTCGTACGCGCCCGGTCCCTTCGTGGCGTCGTTCTCGCGGCTCAGGAACTCGGGGCGCGCATCGGCAAGCGAGCGGAAGAGACGCTCGAAATCGACCGTCAGGCGCGCGGTCTGCTCTTCCCCGTAGACGCCGCCCGAGCGCACGTCGCGCATTGGAATGGTGGCGCCGACGACCTGGCCGGCTTCTTCCTTGGTGAGGTTGCGGACGTAGTCGGTGAAGAAGGGCAGGCGGTCCATTTTGGTGAAGAGGACGTAGACCGGCAGGTTGATGCCGAAGGTCTGCGACATCTCACCCAAGCGCGCGCGCAAGGTGCGGGCGGCGTTAGCGGCAGCCTCCTGCGCTCCGGCACGCGTGAAGTTCTCGGCGTCGTAGCAGACCAGGACGGCGCGTGCCGACTGGCCGCTCTTGGCGACTCCGGCGCGCGGTTGCAGCTTGCGCACCAGGCGATTCCATTTGGAGGCTTCGGTGATCAGTTTGCCCCCGGCTTCGGCGAAAATCGTGCGCCGCGAAAACCAGAGGTTGGCGGTGCGCGTGGGCACCATATTGTTATCGCGATAGACCAGTCCGGCGAGCAGTTCGGGCTCTACGCCGGCGTTCATCACGACGCTGGTCTTGGTGCTGCCGGTGTCGCCCACGATGAAGAATACCGGCAGGCCGCCGAGGCTGCCCTGCTTCGACGCAGCGAGGCGGCGTTCGGCCTCTTTCACCAGGGCATCGACTTCTTCGTTGCCAGGTCCGCCGCCCTGATCGTCCATGCCCGCGGCCGCGGCTTCCGCCTTGGCCTTTTTCTTCTTCATCACGAACCAGACGATCACCAGCGCGATCAGGATGACCAGTACGATTCCGAATATGAGATAGATCGCCATGGGAGCCTGCTATCCCTTCCCCTGGCCAGCCAGGGTATGCAAGTGCGAAACCACCGAACCGAGACCAAACCAATAGCCCGCGAAGAGCAGCACCATCACCGCCGCAGAAACTGCCGCGATGATGCCCCAGCGCTTTACCCACGGGTCCGATTGCGTGATCGCCTTTTCCTTGGGCGGTTGCCAGCCCGGCGACAATGCGCCGAAACGCCCGCGTATGCGGCGGATCTTCTCGCCGGTCATATTCATGATCTGCGCCAGTTCCCCGCGATTGCCGACGCTGTAGCGTCCGCCGAAACCGAGCAGGAGGCACAGGTAGTGGATTTCTATGAGGTCCGCCAGATCGTGGGAATCGCCGCGGCCCAGCAGTTGTTGCAGGCTGACGAAGAATTCCTCGCCCGCGGTATGGGTGCCGAAGAGTTCGGCCTGCAACGGCTTGCGCAGCCATTCCACGAAGATCGGATTCTGCGAATTCAGCACGCTTTCGTCAAGGAAAGCGACCACGGCGAAGGTGGCGTGTTTGGTATCGTCGGCCGTGTATCCGGCGGCCAGCGCCTGGCTGGCCGCGGTCTTCAGGGCCTCGCGCATGTGATGCCGGAAAGCGTTCGCATCGGTGACGCCCTGACGGTTGGCGCGTAGGCGGACGATGGCGGTGAGAACATCCTGGAAGAGAAGCGCCAGATTTTCTGGTCTGCGGGTGTCGGCCGAAGGGGACATAGGTTTAGTTATCGAGTACTACCAAGACTTGCAGTTCGGGGTTGGGGAATGCGTTGGGCACATACACGCCGATTTGACGGGTCTGCAGCATGCGGTTCCAACAGGGTCCGGTGCGGCTGATGCCGAAATACTGAGTCTCCACGCGGGTGGAAATTGCCGGCGGGGGGATGGGCAGGTGGGTGAGAGGCATGCCGGGCAGTGCGCGCTTCACTAGTTCGCGCACGAAATCCGGTGTGCAGAGTTTCACCAGTTGGGGAGTCTGAGTCATCAACTCGCCTTCCGGAATGGCGGCGCGGAGCGCCAGCACCCAGCGCGCGTTGGCCATGCATCGCGGGTCGGTGACCTGGCCATCGTAGTAACAATCGCCCGCCGGCGTCAATGGAATGGTGATGCAGTTGGTGGGCAGGATGGTTTCCAGATGAGCGCGGATATGCCGGTCCAACTGATAGAAGCAATCGGTGAGGTTCAGATGGTCGTAGAGCGGGAGGTCGCGGGGCTGAGAATCCAGGGCGAAGGTGCAGAGCGCTCCGGCGAGCCGCGCGAGCTCGACGTAAAGTTCCTCGGGGTGGCCGCGTTTGGCTATTAATAGGTGGCGCAGAGGGGCGAGCGCGGAATTGATGGCATGGAGCAGCCAGAAGCTGGCGATTTCGCGAGTGGAAAAATCGGTCCGCGAGGTGCCGGCTTCGCGCCCCATCGAGGAGCCCTTCTCATCCAGGATCTCCACCAACTGCTGGAGGAGCTGCAGCAAGCGATTGCTGGCGCCGATTTGCACCACCGGGGGGACGAACTGCGCGTCGTAGGCGAAGTGCCCGGCGCCGTCGCGAACCACGCGCGCGATCGGGATGGAGATCAGGTCGCCGACCGGTTCGGTATCCAAGAGGATGCGTAGGTTCTTGCTGCCCATCTGGACTTTGCGTTCGTCGACGCCCGAGATCTCGTCGTGCAGCACGCGCGATTGGGAGGCGTAACGAGTCTCGCTGACCAATTGGGGCGTCAGCGTGCAGTTCATGCCATTGGGCCGCAGCGGAGGAATGCCTAGCAGAACCAGTACGCCGTCGCGCGTGGGAGGGATCAGGTCGCCGATGGCGCGGGGCAGCGGCAGGTCGTCGCACTCGGGCATGTTGAAGGGCAGCCCGTCGGGCAAAATGCCGCGCGCATGGAGGAGCGAGACCGAGCCGTTGTAGAGTGCGTCTGCGTCCAATTCCAAGCCTGCGAGGCCATAGGAAGCGAACCAAAGCGACGAAGTGGCGAATTGGATGGAGTCTTCAAAATAGCGGCTCTGCACCTGGAAGTGGTGTGGCCCCAGGTGCATGCCTTCCGACCAGACCACTCTCGAAAGCAGCTTCATAAGCCCGTGCGGATACTTTAGCATAGCCATCCCCGCTGGACTCCGGGCGGCTAAGGTAGCATGATGGAAAACAGGCGCGGGCACATGGATTTCACCCAAAAATACCAACTGATTGAATTGCTGCCGGGCGAAGGCGTGGAAAGTTACCGCGCCCGACAGACCAATACCGGTCGCGATGTGACGGTCCATCTGCTGGTCGGCGGCAAGAATTTCGGCAACGAGGCCGTGCTGGTGCGATTGCGCGGCATACATCCGACCTCGATGGCGAAGCTGATCGAAGTGGGCGAACACGAGGGGAATACCTTTGTGGTCACGGTAGCTCCGCCTTATATGAGGCTGGATGAGTGGCTGGTGGATCAGGATAAGGCTGCCGCCGTCGCCAGGGAATTCGGCAAGGCAGGCTTCTGGAAACGCCCCGACCCGGCCGCGACGCCGGTGAAAGCTCCGCCTCCCCCTCCGCCGCCTGTCGTGGCGAAGAACGAGCCCGGCGAGTTCACTCGTCAATTTCAGCGTCCACCCGTTCCCTCGCCCGAGCCGGGTATGCCTTCGGCGGCGGCGTCTCCGCTGACCGGGCAGTTCCGCTCCGGCGCTCCGGCGGCACCGGCCGCGCCCGTTGACGACTTCGACAGACTGTTCGGCGCCGACCCGGCGTTGACGGCGCCGACCGGGCAGTTCCCCACCGCCGCGCCGGCTAAAGGGCAGGAGCCGGTGGATTTTACCCAGATGTTCAGCGGCGGTTTGCCGGAGCCTCGTAAAGCGGCGCCGCCTGCTCCGCCGCCTGCCGCGTCGACGCCGGGGAGTTTTACCCAGATGTTCCAGAACCCTAAAGGGTCCGGCGAACCTACCGAGCAGATTCCCATCCCGCAGGTTTCGAAGCCGGCTCCCGCGGCGCCGCCGACGGCCTCCGAGCCAGGCGAATTCACACGCATGTTCCAGGCTCCTGTGCAGGCGCCGAGGCAGCAGTTGCCAGTAACGCCTCCGCCGGCGGCACCCGCGCTCGCTAAGGTTTCGAAGCCGGCTCCGGCTGCGCCGCCGAAGGCCTCCGAGCCGGACGAATTCGCGCGGATGTTCCAGGCTCCAGCGCCGATGCCGACGCAGCAGCTGCCGGCCGCGCCGCCTTCGAAATCCGCCCCGCCCCCACCGGCGGCATCGCAGCCCGGCGAGTTCACGCGCATGTTCCAGGCTCCCGCGCCCGGCTTGGGCGGCGCGCCGCCGCCTGCCGCCTCCAAATCCGTGCCGCCACCGCCCGCGTCCCACGACCCCGGCGGCGAGTTCACGCGCATGTTCACTCCTTCGACATTGCCGGAGGTCGCGGCCCCCGGCGACTGGCCGGCGCCCGCGCCTAAAGGGCCCGAGCCCGGCGAGTTTACGCGCATGTTCCAGGCGCCTTTGCCGTCGAAGCCGGAACCCGCCCCGCCGGCGTCCAAAGGCGGCGAGTTCACGCAGTTCTATCAGGCGTCCAATCCGGCGAAACCTGCCGGTCCGCAATTCCCCTCGCCTTCGCAGTACGCGCCGTCCGCAGCGCCCCCTTCCGCGCCGTCTGCGCCCGCCGATTCGGGCGGCGACTACACGCGCATGTTCGGACCTGGAGCCTTCGGGAATACGCCTGCGCCGCCGCCCGCGGCTCCTTCGTCACCCGCGCCGCCGGCATCCTACGGACCCGTGAGCGGCGCCACGCAAGCCTTCCGCTCGACTCCAGGCGCTCCGCCCGCGCCGCCGGCGCAAGGTCCCAGCGAGTACACGATGATGATTAATCGCGGGTCTGTGTCTTCGACTCCGCCACCTGCCGGCGCGCCCGGCGCTCCAGGGAGTCCTCAAATGGGTATCCCGCAGAGGTTGATGCCGCAGGTGCAAGGGCCGCAGATTCAGGCTCCGCAGATGAATGTGCAGGCTCCGCAGTTGAGCATGCAAGGTCTGCAAGGACCGCAGCTGAACGTGCAGGCGCCTTCGGTACAGGCTCCTTCGGTACAGGCTCCTCAGATTCCGCAGATGTCGGCTCCGCAGATGTCGGCTCCGCAGATGTCGGCTCCTAAGGGTTCCAGCAATACTCTGCTGATCGTCATCTTCTGTCTGCTGGCTTTTCTGGCGGGCGGGATTGTGGTCTACCTGCTGGCTCGACGGTGAGAAAGTTGCGGGACGAGGCGTCCCGCGCGGGCGAGGGCGCCCGCCCTACTTACTCTCCGGCAGCACGATCACCAGTTCCGCTTGGGGATTGGGCAGGTCGCCGGGAATGTAGGCGGCGAAATTGCGTGCCCGCTGTATCGATTCCCAGGCCGGTCCTGACTGATTTAGTGCGAAGTATTGGAAATTTAATTTGACGGGAATCGCCGCCGGCGGCGGCGGCAGGTACGTCATCGGGACTCCCGCCAGCGCTTGACGCACCAGATGCTCGATGTGGCTGGCGGAACAGAGCTTCACCAGGTTCGGCGTCTTGTTGACGATTTCCGCCTGCGGCGCTTCGGCGGCGATCGCCAGGTACATTTTGGAGTTGACCAGGTACTTGTCGTTGTCCAGCGCAGTGGCGTAAATCGAGGGCTTCAACAGCTTGAGGGGTAGCGACACGACGTTGCTTGCTACCACGGTTTCGAGCAGCATGCGCAGTTTCTCATCGAGCGCCGAGAAGCAACCGCCCAGGTTGTCGTGATCGTAGGGGGGCAGATCGCGTGGATGCACACGCGATGAAAACGTGGTCAGCGACCCGGCCAGCGAGAGCATGGCGGAGAACAATTCCTCGGGGTGCCCGCCGCGGGTTTCGAACAAATGCCTGAACTGCGGAAAGGCCGTATTCACGGTGTAGAGCAGCCAGAAATTGGCGATATCGGCCGCCGTGAAATCCGCCAGACTCTGATTCTTCTGCCGCCTCAAACCGGAAATCGCGCCCGATCGGGCGGTCAGGATCTCGACCAGTTGGCGCGCGATGCCGGTGAGGTAATCGCTCGCCTGGAAATTGAGCAGCGGCGGCACGAAGCGTGGTTCCGCCTGGAAGGTCCCCGCCGGTGTGCGCACGATGTGCGCTACCCGCAGGGTTGAAAACCCGTCCAGCGATTCGCCATCGGCCAGCAGGCGCAGATTCTTGCGGGCGATCTGGATCGGCTTCTCCGAGAGCCCGGTGTTTTCGTCGCGGAATAATTCGATCTCCGCGCGGTAGCGTGCCGACCCCTGCCGCGTGCTGGTGGCCACGTTCAAGCCGCGCTCGCGATATTGCGGCACGGCGAGGTAGACGTCCAACGTGGTCTGATCTTGCTCGAAACACTCCGCCAGGATTTTCGGCGGAGGCGCCTGGTCGGAGGCCGGAATGTCGAAGAGTAAGCCGTCCGGGAAAATTCCCGAAGCGCTGGAAATTCCCAGGGAACCGGCAGCCAAAGCCTCCCGGCTGATTTGCAGCGAACGGAAGCCCCACGGCCGGAAGGTCAGGCTGTCCAATTGAAATTGCAGCAGGTTTTCAAGGAAGCGATCCTGCAACTGCAAGTGCTGCGGACTGAGGAAGGTGCCTTTGGTCCAGATTACCGGTTGCAGTTGCTTCATTGGGATCACAGTAACAGAACTGAGCGCGATGAGCCAACCGGCGGCGCGATGCTATGCTCTCAGAGTGCCTGGAACCGATCCTCAAGCGCCATTGTCACACCGCATAGCGCCCAGACTGGCGAGCGATGCGGAATTCGCCGCGGCGCGCGGCGCCCTGGCGGAGTGCGGCTACACTCCAGAGCGGATTTGCGCGCGGCTCGGGCTCGCTGCTATGGACATTTACAAGCCCGGCCAGTTCAGTTCGGCGAACTTGCCGGCGGTGGAACAGGCGGTGGATGTCCTGGTCCTGCTGCTGATGGACGGCGAGTTCGTGTCGGCCGACGCGGTGGACCGGTTGCTGCCGCCCGGCGTGGTGGAAAAGCTGGAAGCGCTCAGCCTGGTGGCACGCGACGCGGAACGTCCCGACGTGTGGTTCGGCGGCTGCATTCTGTTTCCCACGCGCGGCATGTGGCTGGCGAGCGACAGGGTTGCGGTCCCGGGCAGCGATGCCAATCCGGCGTCGGGCGACCTGGTCTTCCCGGCGGCGATCGAGAATACGGTGGCGTTCATGGCGACCTTGCCGGAAACGCCCTGCGACGCGCTGCTGGACGTGGGTACGGGCTCGGGAGTGGCCGCTCTGGACGCCGCACGTTTCGCGCGCCACGCGTGGGGCACCGATATCGCCGAGCGCTCGGTGCACTTTGCGGAGTTCAATCGCCGGCTGAATGGCATTGCTAACGCCACCATGCTGCAGGGCGATCTGTACGCGCCGGTGGACGGGCTGACGTTCGATCGGATCGTGAGCCATCCGCCTTACGTACCGGCGCGCCGGAATGCGATGATTTTTCGCGATGGCGGCGAGGATGGCGAACAGATCCTGCGCGGAATCGTCGAGGGACTGCCGCGATTTCTGCGCCCCGGCGGCCGGTTCCACAGCTTTGTCGTGGCGGCGGATTGCGAGGGGCAGTGGCTGGAGGACCGCCTGCGGTTGTGGCTCGGGGCGACGGAGGGCGAGTTCGACCTGGTGCTGGCCGCGCACACCCTGACCGATCCCAGGGACCTGACGGCGAATTCGTTCCTCGGTCAGAATACGGCATTGGACGACATCCGATACCGGCACGAAATCTGGGCGCGCCGCAAGGTGAAGTTCCTGTTCAACGGGAGTATTCTGATTCGCCGCCACGATGCGGTGCGGCCCGCGATTACGGCGCGTGTCTTGAAAGGCGACGGGTTCACTGCACGGCATGTGGAATGGCTGTTGGAGTGGAGTACCGAAGTCCGCGACAGCACGCGCATCGAAGAGCTCATGGAACTTCGGCCGCTGCTTTCGCCGCACGCGGAAATGGCGGTGACCCACCGCGTACGGGACGGCCAACTGTCTCCCGAAGTGTTTGCGTTGCGCAGCAACCGCCCGTTCGAATCCGAGTGTATGCTGCAGCCGTGGCTGGCACAGATTGTCGCGCACTGCGACGGCGCGACCAGCCTGCGTGAGTATTTCGATCGGGCGAAGAGCGATGGCGTGGTCCCCGCCGCAGTGCCGGACGCGGAGTTCCTGGAGACGCTGGAGCCTCTGGTCTCGAGCGGCCTGCTGTGGATTAAGGAACGACCTCTCCCGGGGTAGATGTGTCATACCAGCACGATGGTATCCTCTCCCCATGACACCAACCGTCTCCCCACCGCAACCCTGGCACCGGATGGCGCCGGCACTGGGCAGCGACGCGGAGTTCGCCGCGGTGCGCGGCTTGCTGGCAGAATGCGGCTTCACGCAGGAGCGTATTTTCGAACGCCTGGGCATTTCCGGACCCAATGAATACAAGCCGGTCTGGTTGGGCGGTACGTCCCGTCCCGCGGCGACGGACGCGCTGGATGCGCTGATCCTGCTTCTGATGGACGGCGATTTTGTGCCTGGAGAGACTCTGGAGCGTCTGCTGCCTGCCGGCGGGATCGCGCATTTGGAGGCGCTCCAGTTGATCGGACAGGATCCGCAAAACCCAGGGACGTGGTTCGGCGGATGCACCTTATTTCCCACACGCGGGCTGCTGCTGGCCAGCGATCGGGCTTCCTCGCCGGATGGCGCTAGTCCTGCCGCCAGTACCGACATGGTGTACCCGCCGGCGATCGACGGTACCGTGCTGTTCATGTCGACGCTGCCCGAGACGCCGTGCGACGCCATGATGGATCTGGGCACCGGTTCGGGGATCGCGGCACTCCACGGCGCCCGTTACGCGCGCCACGTGTGGGGCACGGATATTGCTCCTCGCTCGGTGAAGTTTGCCGAGTTCAACCGGCGGCTCAACGGCATCGAAAATGTTACCCTGCTGGCTGGCGACATGTACGCGCCTGTGGACGGACTGACCTTCGACCGCATCGTGACGCACCCGCCGTGCGTGCCCGCGCGCAAGACCGAAATGATCTTCCGCGATGGCGGCGAGGATGGCGAGCAGATTCTGCGCCGCTGCATCGAGGACGCGCACCGGTATTTACGCCCGGGTGGCCGGCTCTACACCATTGCCACCGCGGCGGATTGCGAGGGCGAAGCGTTTGAAGATCGTGTGCGCCTGTGGCTCGGGACGGCGGCCGAAGAGTTCGACATGGTGCTGGTCTCCCACCGGCAGCGGAGGCTCAAGGAAGTGGCGGTGGACTCGTTTCTCCTCGGCAGCGCCGGCGCCGAGGACATCCGCTACCGCCACCAGATGTGGGAGCGGCGCAAGACAAAGTCCGTGGGCCATTTCAGTCTGCTGCTGCGACGTCATGAGACGACCCGTCCGGCGTACACCGAGCGCGTGGCGAAGGGCTTGGGCTTCACCCAGGAACATGCGGAATGGGTGTTGGGATGGGGCAGGGAAGTCCGCGACCCCGAGGCGCGAGGAAGGCTAATGAGGACGCGACCCCGCGTATCGCCGCATGCGGAGATGCGCGTGATGCACCGCGTCCACGACGGCGCGGTGGTGCCCGAAGTCTTCACGTTGAGCTGCCGGCGGCCCTTCAATGTGGAGCGGCGGCTGCCGCCGTGGCTGGCGCAGATCGTGAGCCAGTGCAACGGAGAGCTGACCTGGCAGGAACAACTCGAGAACGCCCAGGAGGCCGGAGGAGTCCCCGCCAGGGTCACGTCTGCCGAGTTCCTGACCGTCCTCAACCCCCTGGTGGGGCAGGGCCTGCTCTGGATTTCGGAAAGGCCGCTGCCCGGGATTGCGGGCTGATGCCTTCCGCGCAAATCACGCGATCAGCAGGCCATTCTCAGCGAGCAGTTTCAGATTCTCCCGAACGCCTTGGGCCAATTCGGCCTCGGACATGTGGAACGACGGGGTCAGGTCGCGGATCAAAGCGTCCACGTCGCGCGTGCCGTCCAGCAGGGCGATAAAAGCGCACAGGCGGTCGTCAGTGGATTCCATCATCATATGGAGAGCTGTGGTGACGGTTCTGCCGCGGCGGACCTGCGAACGCGCCAGCGCGCTGGCCATGGGGAACTGGCTCACATGGGCGACGCACTGTCGCGGCTGGGTGTGCAGTTCGACCACGCCGGCCACGAAAACGTAGAGCAGGATTTCCGCCATCGCGTTCGGGTCGACTGGTTCTCCGGTCAGTTGGGATGCGGCTACGGAGAGTTCCGGAATGGAGAGGCTTTGCGGCCAGGCCTGCGCCAGCAGCACCATGACGGCCTTCGTTAGGGGATGCGCGGCGCCGACTGCGGTGCCCTTCCAGCCGCGGAACTCCTCGGCGACGCCGGGGCGCAGATCCGGGTTCTTGGAGACGGGTTTTGCGTTGGATGCGGCGCGCAGGCGCGAGATGCGTTCGGGCAACGGCTCGGGCGGCAGCACGATGTCGTGGTGGCAAACCAACGACTGGCGGAACATCCGGCATTTCATGAAATCGAAATACTGTTCGCGAACCAGGCGGTCGCCTTTTGCCGCCTTTTCGATTTCGGCGGCGACTTTGGCGGGCAGTTGTTTCGCCTGCGTGTCGAAGTAGTTCGCCTCGCTGAGGTACTGCAATCCCAGGCGCGCCGCACCGGCACAGAACTCGTGGAAGTAGACGGGGTGATAATGCTCGTTCAGCTCATCGTGGAACAGCACCTGCGGGGTGCGCTCCATGACGGACTCCACCTGAGCGGCCAGAATCGACGACTCGCCTTCCTTGCGCTGGCAGGCCCCGAACCACTGCACCATATCGTGGGCGCCCTGGATACGAGCGTCGAAATCGGTTTCGCCGCCCAGGTGGAAGAGCATCATTTCGCGGAACATCTGGCGGATGCGGCCCCCTGGGAGCACGTTGTAGCTAATGTATGCGACCCCCCGCGGCGCCAGAATCGCCTTAGTGAGCGCCATAAATTTTTCGCGTACCGGCCCCGGGACCCAGGAATAAAACCCATGTGCGATTACGTAATCGAAGACGCCGAGTTCGGCGCCGGCGTCCATGATGTCGCTACATTCCAGGCGAATATTGGAAAGGCCGAGAGCCGCGATCTCCTCCCTGCCGGCGTGAATGGCGACGGCGCCGGAATCGAGGCCCAGGAACTGTGAGCCGGGGTTTTCAAATGCCATCGGGATGAGGTTCCCACCGTCGCCGCAACCCACTTCCAGCACGCGGCAGGCGCGCACGGGAGCGGGTTCCATGCCGAAAAGAATCGCCATCGCGGCGAGCCGATCCGGATGGGTTTGACGGAACGGGGTGTTGGGATAGAGCACCCGGTCGTAGAGCGTAGGCATGACTCCGAGTGTATCGCCTGGGTCGCACTAAGGTCGCCCCTAGATCGCCCGAAAACACCCGTGAGGAGCGTACTGCCGGGTCACATTTGCCAGTAGTACCTGTTTTTTCCGGCATCCATCCTGCCTACTGCATTTTGCCCAATTGGGGCTAGATTGCACTTTGAGAATCTGGTACGCTAGACCTGCCTTGTGGGCCAGATTACAAATAAGTGGCCACCAGGGTAAACCTGAGGGAACGAAACAATGGCGAAGCAGAGCACACAGCATAAACTCGATCGCGTCCGCTCTCCGCGCGTACAAATCACTTACGACGTTGAGGTGGGCGGGGCCATCGAACTAAAAGAATTGCCTTTTGTCATGGGCGTGTTGGGGGACTTCACAGGCCAGCCAACAGAGCCTCTGGCGCGTGTGAAGGACCGGAAGTTCGTTGACGTAAACCCGGATAATTTCGACGCAGTTCTGGAGAGCATGAAGCCGCACCTAGCGTTCTCGGTCGAGAACAAACTGAGCGAGGATCCCGAGGCCGCCAAGCTGAAAGTCGATCTAAATTTCAAGAGCATGGACGATTTTTCCCCGGATGCCGTTGCGCGGCAAGTCAAACCGCTGCGCGAATTGCTGGAATTGCGTGACCGGCTTTCCGATCTGCGCGGCAGCATGCAGGGGAACGACAAACTGGAAGAGTTGCTCCGCGAAGCCGTAACCGATAAGGACAAACTGGCCCGCCTGAAGGGCGAATTGGGCGGCAAGGAGGGGGCCAATGAGTAACGGCAAACAGGAAGCATCGGCGGCGAAGCAGGCAGACCAGACTGTAGAGGTCAGTCTTCTCGACCAGATCGTCGACGAAGGCCGTTTGGCACGCGACCCCGCGGCGCGCGAGCGCGGCAAAGACTTGGTGAAGGAATTCGTCAATCAGGTGCTGGAAGGCTCCATGACGATTTCCAAGGACGCCGAAATCATGATCACCGCGCGCATCGCGCAGATCGATCACCTGGTTTCGCTGCAATTGAATGAAGTCCTGCATGCGGCCGAATTCCAGAAGCTGGAAGGCTCGTGGCGCGGACTGAAGTACCTGATGGATCAGAGCGAGACCAGCGACAAGCTGAAGATCAAAGTTCTGAACGTCACCAAGAAGGAACTGCTCCGCGACCTGCAGCGCGCTCCCGAATTCGATCAGAGCGCGATGTTCAAGAAGGTCTACGAAGAAGAGTATGGCGTCTTCGGCGGCGCGCCCTTCTCCGCATTGGTCGGCAATTACGAGTTCGGGCGCGGACCCGAGGATATCGAACTGCTCGAGAAGGTAGCGCAGGTGGCTTCGGCCGCGCACGCTCCGTTCCTGACAGGGACTTCCCCGGAGATGTTGAACCTGGACAGCTTCACCAATATCGATGCTCCGCGCGATATGGCGAAGATTTTCGACTCCAGCGAATACGCCAAGTGGAAGAGCTTCCGGGCCAGCGAAGATTCGCGTTACATCGGTCTTTGCCTGCCTCATGTGCTGATGCGCCAGCCTTATGGCAAGGACGGTATTCAGGTCGATGCCTTCAACTATGAAGAGGGTGTAGACGGTACCGACCACAACAAGTACCTGTGGGGCAACGCGGCTTTCGCCCTGGGCGCCAGACTGACCCAGGCGTTCGCGCAGTATGGCTGGTGCGCAGCCATCCGCGGCGTGGAAGGCGGCGGTTTGGTGGAAGGCCTTCCCACCCACAATTTCACAACAGATTCAGGCGACGTGGCGTTGAAGTGCCCCACCGAGGCGCCCATCACGGACCGGCGCGAAAAGGAACTGGCCGATCTCGGCTTCGTTCCGCTGGTCCACTGCAAGGGCACCGACTATGCGGCATTCTTCAGCGTGCAGTCGGGTCAGAAATCTAAGGTGTACGACAGTGAATCGGCCAACGCGAATGCGCGTCTCTCCACGCAGTTGCCGTACATCCTGGCAGTCTCCCGTTTTGCCCACTATCTGAAGGCGATGATGCGCGACAAGGTGGGCAGTTTCATGTCGCGGTCCGATGCCGAGGTCTTCCTCAATCAGTGGATCATTCAATATGTATGCCCCGACGATGCGGCCTCGCAACACTATAAAGCTGCGCATCCGCTACGCGAGGCGCGCGTCGATGTGACGGAAGTTCCCGGCAAGCCGGGAGTGTATCGCGCGGTTGCCTTCATGCGGCCACACTTCCAGCTCGACGAGCTGTCGGTTTCTTTGCGTCTTGTGGCGGAATTGCCCAAGGGCAAGGGATAGTTTTCCATTCGGGATGTTGGCAGTTCCAGTTCACAGACACAAATAGGAGGAATATATGGCTCAGGTAGATTATTTCTTGAAGATCGAAGGTATTGAGGGCGAGAGCCTGCAAAAGGGTCATGAAAAGGAGATCGAACTCATGTCCTTTTCGTGGGGCGAGAGCAATGCGGGCTCCTTTGCAGGAAACCTCGGCGGCGGCTCGGGTAAAGTGAGTATGCAGGATTTCCACTTCACCGTGCCAATCAACAAATCGTCGCCGAAGTTGTTTCTCGCCTGCGCTACCGGCGAGCACATCAAGGCCGCGACTCTGACCTGCCGCAAAGCCGGCAAGACTCAGCAGGAATTCCTGAAGTGGAAGTTCTCGGATATCCTGATCTCGTCGTACAATACGGGCGGCTCGGGCGGTTCCGATGTGGTGCCGATTGACCAGGTGTCGTTCAACTTCACCAAGATCGAAGTCTCGTACGCACCGCAGAAGCAGGACGGCTCTCTGGATGCGGCGATTCCTGCCGGCTATGACCTGAAGGCTGGTCAGAAGGTCTAGACAACGGATCGCACCTCGGGGATAATTCATGACTGCCGGACAACTGTTTCAGGCCGGCAAGCTCGATCAGGCGATACAGGCGTTGGGTGCCGAACTCCGGGACCATCCGGGCGACGTCCAGCGCCGTACGTTTCTGTTCGAATTGCTATGCTTTGCAGGGGCCTACGACCGGGCCGAGAAGCACCTCAATGTCCTTGCCGAAGGCAACAAGGATACTCAATTGGGGGCTCTGTTGTATGCCGGCGCGCTGCATGCCGAAAGAACCCGTACGGAGCTTTTTCAGAAACGGGAATACCCGCAGGCGGCTGGCGAAGCGGCGCCGTTAAGCGGTACGCTAAATGGCCAGCCTTTCGAAACTTTTGAGGATGGCGACTGGAGAATCGGGGCGCGGCTTGAGGTCTATGCCGCCGGTTCCTACATGTGGCTTCCGCTCGAGCATATCGCTTCCATCGAAATGGAATCGCCCAAACGTTTGCGCGATCTGCTGTGGTGCCCCGCCTTGGTGCGCACCGGGCCGGGGTTCAAGGATCAGGAACTTGGTGAGGTACTGCTGCCGGTCCTCACGCCGCTATCCTTCCAAACCGCCGATGACACGGTACGCCTGGGCAGGATGACCGTGTGGCAGGACACCGAAGGCGGCCCGCAGGCGCCTGCCGGCCAGAAGATGTTCCTGGTGGATGACGAAGAGTTCCCGTTATTGGAGTTGCGGAAACTCGAATTCCACCTGCCCCAGACGGACTCCGAACATGCCCCTACGCAATGATCTTCTCAATCCCATCCCGGGTGAGAATCCGAGCGGTCAGAATTTAAAGTACGCTCCTGTATTCGACAAGATCAAAGAAGCGCGACGCCAGGACGATGATGCCGCGCAAGGCGAGTGGAAGCACGAGCGCAAACTGGCGGACTGGCCTCAGGTCATCAAGCTTGCCGGGGAGACCCTCGCCACCAAAACCAAAGACCTGCAACTGGCGGTGTGGCTGACCGAAGCGCTGCTGAAGACGCAGGGCATCGGCGGTCTGCATGAAGGCCTGGATCTGCTCAAGGGCTTGGTGGAGGGCTTTTGGGACACACTCTACCCCGAAAACGAAGACGGCGATCTGGAACTGCGCGTGGCTCCGCTGGAGTGGCTGGGAAGCCGTCTGGAACA
>JBDTPR010000071.1:0-15495 GCA_039932635.1 Candidatus Solibacter sp. | reverse complement strand
AGGAACCAATCAAGTTTGGGGTGTTCAGGATTGATTCGAGCCTGGGCTTTGCGAGAGACCCCGCGCCAACTAAAGGCCGTCAAGCAGTGTTCCCAAGTCCCTGTAGTGTTAGAGGGGCGGAGTCCGTCGTTTTCCTTACCGGGTAGTTCCGGTATCCTTACCGACGCACCATAGGGGGTAGGTATCCTTTCGAGATACCGAGGCGGTGGATGAAAGTGCGCGTTGCAAAAGTATGCACCAAACAAGCACGCTCTCAAATCGGAGGAAGATGCTAACCGCAGGATATGGTTCTGGCCTGCGTATGCCCTGGTCCCAGTCTACTTGGGGATCGTAAGCCGCTGTCTAGCTGCCCTGTACCCGGGTGAAGGTCACGGTGCCGACTACGTGTTCAGTGTTCTCACCCACCTAAAACGCGAGAAGGCTGGGCGAGTCTGTCGTGATGATCGCGCAATCAATCAACACTTCTTGCGACCCGCTGCCAAATCCCTAGGGGTGTATTCCACGGGTTTCGGCTTCCACGTTTTCAGGCGTGAAGCGGTAACGGAACTTGCCAAGCACGCAGGGGCGAACCAGGCGCAACGCATGGCAGGACATTCCAAGCCGGATATGAGCCTGCACTACACCCAGACGGATTTTGCTGCACAGGATGCAGCGGTACGGGACTTTCAAGGCAGGGTGAGAGATGGCGGAATTAAGCCAGATCCAGACACCACCGAATCTATGGTTGACGCTAAGTTGTTAAAAGAATGGTGGGCCTGTGCAGACTCGAACTGCAGACCTCTACCGTGTCAAGGTAGCGCTCTAACCAACTGAGCTACAGGCCCGTTAGGGTGGGTGAAATTCGAGTATATCATGGCCGGACTACAATGTCGCGGCGGCGCTTTCCACGGTCGGGCAGACGCTCACGATGGCTGTCATCTGGGTCAGAGTCAGGAGCTGCAGGATCTTGCCCTCGGGTGCGACTATGGCCAGTTTGCCGCCCGATTCCCTCAATTTCCCGGTAGCCAGGGCCAGCATGCCGATGCCTGCGCTATCCATGTAATCCACTCCGGTCATATCGAAGATGGCGCGCAGCGAGCCGCGCTTGATCAGATCGTCCACCAGGATTTCGACGCGCTGGCTTTCGCGGCCGAGCGCTAGCTTGCCGCTCAGTCCCACTACCGTAATGTCCGGCGCGATTTCACGTTCCGTGATTTCCAGCAGCATATCGTTGTCCGATAGGATATCGTGGCCGCACCTACTCTACAAGGGACAGAATGGTGGACGGGGCGTTACCCTCCAGGCGGTTGTTGACGAAGAGAAATAGGAATTGTTTGTTCTCTCTCGCGCGGCCGATCAACACGCGCATCGAATCGCGCGCCTCCGGGTTCGGATCTTGCACCTCGCGATATGGCGCGAAGGCGTCCACCGCCTCTTCGTAGACGCGGCCGTGACGTAGGAGGGCGCGACAGACTCCGAAATCCGCGGTTGCCGAACCGGGGATAGCGAGTTGCGTCCGCAACTCCGGCATCTTCGACCAGGCATTGTAGACGTGCGCGACATTGTGGGAACGCAGACAGGCGAAATAATCGGGTTCCAGAAAAGTGGGATTGCGGATTTCCACGGCGTAGCGGAACTCCGGCGGCAGTTGTGCCAGGAACGGATCGAGCCGCTCGACGAACTGGTCCGTGGATTCAAAACTGCGCCGTCCGAAGGCGCCGAACTCGAAGATAAGCAGCGCGGTTTTGCGCTGGTGCGGCAAGAGCGGGCGCACGAACATTTCATGGAATACGTGCGGGTCGAGGAACGCTTCGTTCTCGTGGCCGGCCTGCGCTCCGTAGCGCGGATGCGTGGGGAATACCTTGCAGGTGATCTGCTCGGGGACTTTGAAGGCGAAGCGAAAGTGGTCCGGCGCGAGTGCGAAGAGCTTGCTCCAGAATTCCGGGGTAGGGAACTGGTAGAAGGCGAAATCGCCGCAGACCGTGGGGAAGATCTCGCCATACTCGCGCAGGCATTCGGCCTCGAAGAGGCGCTTGGAAAATTTGCCGCGCGAGAGATAGCGCTCGCGGCTGTAGACCTGTCCAAGCCACCCTTCGTATTTCCAGGAACTACCGCCGATGTAGATATTGCGCTCTGCCAGCGCTCGCAGCCTCCCGGCGAGCCGGTCGCGCGGAAACGCGTCCGGCTCTTCGAAGAGAGGGCCTACCACGATTGCGCGGCGCGGAAATAATACGGATCCGCGCCGGCCTCGATCAGGCCGCTGGGCCAAAAGCGGATCATCACCGGAGCGGCGCCGCTGGCGTAGCGGGAGCGAATATCCACGAGGTGTTTACGGCGCTGCAGTTCGGTAACTACCGCGGGCAGGGTGCGTTCGTCGAGCAGCAACGTGCCGGGGCTCATGGCGTGATTGTCGAAGCTCGAGACCAGGTGTTCGGTCTGGAAGCGCCCGGCCTCCACGGCGACCTGCGCATTCATGCCGAAGAACATCGAGTGGAACATCACCTGCATCAGGGACTGATCCTGATTGTCGCCGCCGGGCGTGGAAAGCGCCATGATGGTGCGATCCGGCGCGGTCACCAGAGTGGGGCTGAGGGTGACGCGCGGCCGCTTGCCTGGGGCCAGTTCGTTGGGATGGCCGGGCACCAGCAGGAAGCTCTGCGCGCGCTGCGTCAGCGGGATTCCGGTATCGCCAACCAGGTAGGTAGGCATCCAGGCGCCCGAGGGCGTGGCCGAGAATGCCACGCCATCCTTATCGATGGCGTCCACGCAGGTTGTATCTTTGTTCATCAGCGCATCGGGAATCTTATAGCGCTGAATGTCGGCGTAGAAGGGATGCTGCATGATTTTGTCGCCGACCTTGCCGGGCCGGAAATCCAGGCTGGCCATTTCGCCGATGAGTTTGCGGCGTTCGGCGGCGTACTCCTTACTGAGGAGCATTTCGGTGGGAATCTTATTGAACTTAGGGTCGCCGTAGTAAGTGTCGCGGTCGGCGTAAGCAAGCTTGAGCGCCTCCACCAGGACGTGGATGTACTCCGCGGAGTTCAGTCTGAGCGCCGGAATGTCGTAGCTTTCCAGGATGTTGAGCGCCTCGAGCATGCTCGGGCCCTGGCTCCAGAAGCCGGCCTTGTAAACGGTGTAGCCCTTGAAGGTGGTGGAAACCGGTTCCTCGGGCTCGACGCGGAAAGCGGCCATGTCTTCATAGCGGATCAGGCCGTTGTGCGACTTGGAAAACGCGTCGATGCGGTGGGCGATTTCACCGCGGTAGAAGAAATCGCGGACGGCGTCGATTGCCTTATTGCGATTGGCGCCGGCGACGGCCGCGCGCTTTTCGGCGTCGGCCATGGAGCGCAGGGTGCGTGCGAGGTCGGGCTGGCGGAAGATGTCGCCAGGCGAAGGTGGGCGTCCGTTGGGCAGGAAGGTACGCTTGCTGTCCGGCCACGCTTCGAGGTACTTGACGCTGTTGACGATGGCGTTGACGCGCATTTCGTCGATCGGGAAACCGTCGGCCAGATCGATGGCCGGTTGCACGGCTTCGGCGAAGGACTTGGTGCCGTATTCGCGGAGCGTGACCAGGGCGGCTTCCACCATGCCGGGTACGAGGGCGGGCAGAATCCCGGCCACGGGCACCCAGTTCTTCATGCCGTTGGACTCGGGCGGGGAGACGATATCGAGATCGGTGAGCTTATGATCGCGGAAAAATTGCGCGGTCCCGAGTTTGGGCATGGTGCCGACGCCCGCGATGGCGTGGACCTTGCCGTCCTTGGTGCGGACCAGAATGGGGGCCTCGCCGCCCAAACCAAAGTGCGAGAATTCCACCACGGCGGCGGCCAGCATGGAAGCGACGCCCGCGTCCACCGCATTGCCTCCGTGATAATACATGCGCATTCCGGCCTCGGTGGCATACTCCGAACCACCCGCCACCGATCCGTGCGTCCCGCGCGAGGCCAGGCGCACGGGGCGCTCCCGGCGCTGCGGCTGTTGCCCCAGTAGAATCGCCGCCAGCAACGCGATAGAAACCGCCAGTCTGAGCTTCATATGCAAACTATTGTAGGGGATTGGACGCGGGGCGCGGAGCTATGTCACCGTAGACTTCGGCGGCACACCCTTCGGAGCTATAATCGGGGCAACCGTGAACCCAAGCGAACCCCCTGCGCCGAACGAACCCAAGAATCAGGACGAGCCGATGCTGTATTGTCCGGTGTGCTCCACTCGCCTGACGGAATTGAAGTGCAAGTTGATTTGCGCTCGGTGCGGGTACTACATGAGCTGCGCGGATTATTATTGACGACCACCTGATTAGGGTGTGCCGGTCAGTTCCAGGAGAATACGGTCTACTTCCGCGGCGGGGTCCTGGGCTCGCGTCACCTGGCGGCCGATCACCAGGTAATCGGCTCCGTCGCGGATTGCCTGCGCGGGTGTCGCGATGCGTTTCTGATCGCCGGCGTCGGCTCCTGCTGAACGTACGCCCGGCGTCACGATGATGGTTTCCGGACCCACTGCGCGGCGCACCGCTGCCGCTTCCAAGGGGGACGCCACGATGCCATCCACGCCGATCTCCGCCGCCTTGCGCGCGCGCCGCTCGACGAGAGTGGCGACGGTGCCGTGGTAGCCGAGGTCGTCCATATCCTCCGGACCGAAACTGGTCAGCACCGTGACGCCGAGTATCTGCAGGGTGCTGCCGGCGCGCGCCGCCACCGCGGCACGCATGACGGTGCTCACCGCGTGCACCGTAAGGAACCGGGCGCCGGTCTTCGCGACCTGAGCGACGGCGCGCGACACGGTCTCCGGGATGTCGTACATTTTCAAATCGAGGAAGACCTGCTTGCCTTCGCCCACCAGGCGATGTACCACTTCCATGCCCGTCGCGGCGTACAGTTCCAGGCCGACCTTGTAGAAATTGACGCGCGGCCCGATGTGCTCCACCATGTCGCGGGCGGCCGCTGCGGACTCCACATCGAGCGCGATGATGATCGGGTTATGCATGGCTTTCGGTGTCATATGATTTGGATGGCTTTGTCTGCGCGCGCGAGCACGCGGCCCACGCGGAAGCCGCCAGTGAACTTTGCGGCATCGCTTTCCGGCATACTGATCAGGAGGCCGCCGGAGGTCTGCGGGTCGTAGAGCAGATCTTCGATTTCCTGGGCGATTTCGCGCTTCATTTCGACCGAGCAGGATGCGAATTCGCGATTGTTCTTGAGGCCGCCGGGCAGGGCGCCGCGGCGTGCATATTCCAGAGCGCCGGGGAGAAATTGCAGCGCGTCCGCCGCGATTTCCAAGGTGACTCCGCTGGCCAGTGCCATTTCGCGCGCATGGCCCATCAGTCCGAAGCCGGTCACGTCGGTGCAGCCGTGCGCATCGTAGCGCAGCATTTCCTCGCAGGCCGCGCGATTCAGGGTGAGCATGGATGCGATGGACTCGGCCACATCTTCATCGCGTGCGAAGCCTTGCTTCAACGCCGTGGAAATTACGCCTGTGCCGAGGCGCTTGGTGAAGACCAGCGCATCGCCGGCGCGCGCTCCGGCATTGGCCTTGATCTTCCCGGGATGAATCGTACCGGTCACGGCGTAGCCGAATTTGATCTCTTCGTCGGCCACGCTGTGACCGCCGAGGATGCTGCAGGCGGCCTCGCGCATTTTCTCCGCGCCGCCCTTCAGGATGGCTTCCAGGTCGCTCGGATCCTGCTTCGGGGGCCAGGCCAGGATGGAAAGCGCGGAGATTGGACGTCCGCCCATGGCATAGACATCGCTCAACGAATTGGCCGCCGCGATGGCGCCGTAGGTGTATGGGTCGTCCACAATCGGCGTGAAGAAATCCACGGTCTGCACCAGGGCGAGCTCCGGCGTCAGCTTGTACACGCCGGCATCGTCGGCAGTGTCAAACCCTACGAGCACATTTTCATCGGGCCAGCGAGGCACCGAAGCTAAGACCCTGTCCAACAACTTTGGACTCAGTTTGCTCGCTCAACCGGCCGCTTTTACGTGTGCGGTAAGTTTCCTTAACTGGCTGGTGTCACTCATGCTTCCTCACTATAATAACGGGATGCGACGTACCGCTGTCTTTTCCGCCGTGCTGTTGTTGGCTATCGCCTTTTCGCTGATTTCCCGCGAACCGCAAATCGACCCGCGACTTAAGAAGGCGGCGCGCGCCAACCAGCGGAACGGGTGGATTCAAGTCCACCTGGAAGGCAAGCCCGCGGAGATCGGCTATCAGCACGGCGCCCTGCTGGCGGCCGAAATCAAGGACGCATTCAAAGTCGTGTCCGCCGAGATGGTCCATGAGGAGCGTCACGATTGGGCCTTCTTCCGCAAGGCCGCGGAGCAGACCTTCTGGCCGCGCGTGGAGCCGCAGTACCGCGACGAATTGAACGGCATCGTGGAGGGCTTGAAGTCGAGGGGCGTGAACCTGGATATCTGGGACGTGGTGGCGTTCAATGCCTGGCTCGAGCTGCCTTACTACGATAAATGGCACGACAAGAGCGTGGGCGCGACCAGCACCGGCGCAGGTCCGGGCGACCATTGCAGCGCCTTCGTGGCCACGGGCAGCTACACCAAGGATCACCGCGTGGTGATCGGCCACAATAATTGGACCAGCTACACTTCCGGCGAGCGCTGGAACATCATTTTCGACATCACGCCTTCCGAGGGCAATCGCATCATTATGGACGGCATGCCCGGACTGATCCACTCGGGCGACGATTTTGGGGTGAATTCGGCGGGCATGATGATTACGGAGACGACTATCGGCAGCTTCTCCGGCTTCGACCCCAACGGCATTCCCGAATTTGTACGGGCGCGGAAGGCGATGCAGTACGCCAATTCGATCGACGACTACGCGCGCATCATGAAGGAAGGCAACAACGGCGGCTACGCCAACAACTGGTTGATTGCCGACCGCAAGACCAATGAAGTGGCCAGCCTCGAACTCGGCCTGAAGAATGTCACGCTGCGGCGGACGATGGATGGTTATTTCGTGGGCTCCAACTTCCCCAACGATCCCAAACTGATCGCCGAGGAGACCGATTTCGACCCACAAGACCGCAGCAAGAGCGAGAACGCGCGCCACGAGCGCTGGATCCAATTGATGGAGCAGAACAAGGGCAAAATCGACGTAGCATCGGCCCAGAAATTCCTGGGCGACCATTACGATTCGTTCGCAGCCAAGGTGGATTACAACGAGCGCACTCTCTGCGGGCACATCGAAAGTTCGCCCCGGGGCATGGGTACCTGGCAGCCCCCGTACGCTCCGGCGGGGGCTGTGCAGAACAAGGTGACCGATTCCGCGGGCGCCGAACAGATGTCGCTGAACGCCCTGCTGGGCCACGCCTGCGGCCGTAACTTCAAGGCTGCTGAGCACTTGGCGAAACACACCGAATTCGCCTGGCAGCGCGAAGCTCTGCGCGATATGCCTTCGCGGCCCTGGACCCGGTTTTCGGCGCGGTAATTTTCCGATTGGTGAGGGCTAACTTTTCGGGCTGTGTTTACGAAGAATTTACGATACGGATATCGTAAATTGCCCGACAATGGAACAGAGTAGGATCATGAAAAAAGCGTTGGGCGTCGCCGCCATTTCCACCCCAGGCCCCCGGAAGAATCGGATCGCTTTCGAGGACATTTTGCGACTGCGCATCGGTGCGCTGGTCGAAGAGCGCGACGCGCTCGACGAAGAGGTACGGCAGCTCCGCGCCGCGGTGCAGATTTATAGCGAAGTGGTGCGCCGCTTGGAAGTTTCGGGTCCACAGCGGGTCGCCTGATTGCGTTTCGACGAAGTTAACAAAAGGCAACGCATACTCCGGCTCCGCGATGTGGTGAAACAGAGAAGTAGTTACATCTGACAATTCTGGAGGTGCGGGCTCATGATGTTCGCGGGCGCAATCCTGTTCATTCTGATCTTCGTCCTGTTAACGCCGCAATGTCAGGCTTTCCTTCATGGTAGCGCTGAGAACGCAGTATCGTTCCTCAACGCCTGGGCGCCTTTCTCCTATATTCTGTTGGGGATTCTCATGATTGGCCCCATGGCGGCCATGTATCTGATGCATACATGGCCGAAGCATGAGGAACCCGAGAGTCCGATGGCAAAATATCGTCGGGAACAGCCTTCCGTGGACGACGATTAAATCAAACCGCGGTACGCCGCAGTTCTTGCCCCAGTCCCATCACCATTTTTGTGTCGGCGGCGCCGGTGCTGAAGATCGCCCCCAGTTCCACCTGTGCCCCACTCTCAGACGTCCATTGACCGTCGAGCATCTGAAATTCCGCGGTGTCCGCGCGTCCTGGAATCACGACCCTCAAGCGGTCCGGTGAAACCGACAATAATAAGGCCTCGACCGGGCGGCCCTCCATAACGATTACGGTGTACATGTTGCTTCCCTCTGTTCTAAATTGTGCAATGGATAATACACGTTTACTAACCTCTATTTGGGTATGAACCAGAAGTAATGTAGGTACTGCCATAGGCGCGCTATGCTGGACGCCATGGCCACTCTCGGACTGCTGGAATACGACGACGCACCCGCCGAAGTGCGGGCGGTCTACGACGACATCATGGCGACCCGCCGCACCGCGTCGGTCAACAATTTCTGGAAGGCGCTTGCCCATGATCCGGCCACGCTGCGCCGAACCTGGGATAGCGTCAAGCAGATCATGGCGCCGGGCGCTCTCGATCCGCTGACCAAGGAAATGCTGTACGTCGCCGTTAGCGCCACGAATCAATGCGCGTATTGCATCGCCTCGCACACCGCCGCGGCGCGTAAGGCGGGCATGACCAGCGAGATGTTCGCCGAGGTGATGGCGGTGGTCGGCATGGCCAACGAAACCAATCGCCTGGCGAGCGGCTATCAGGTGGAAATCGACGACGCGTTCAAAGTTGGCTAACCGGGCCTCAGCTCACGTCTATGCCCAGGCGGCAAGCCGGTCTGCTAGGCTTTCCATGATGCGCATCCTGCACCTGCCCGAGATTCAGAAGACACTCACCTATGGCGCCGTGATCGATTGCATGCGCGACGCCGTGATCGCATGGTCGCGCGGCGAATGCGATATGCCGATGCCGATGCACCTCGACATTGTCGCGGAGCAGGCCGAAGTGCACATGAAGAGCAGCTACCGGCGAGGGGGCAGATATTTCGCGCTCAAAATCGCCGCGACGTTTCCCGGCAATCTCGCCCGCGGACTTCCGGTGGGCAATGGCATGATGCTGCTGTCCTCGGCGGAAACCGGGGAGCCGGTCGCCTTCGTGGCCGACGCGGGACACTTGACCGATGTGCGCACTGCCGCCGTTACGGCGCTGGTGGCGCGCGAACTTGGCCGTCGGGATCGCGCGCTCGGTATTGTGGGCACCGGCATACAGGCGCGCTTGCAGGCGCGCATGCACGCCGAGATTCTGCCGCTGGAAGAGATCCACCTCTGGGGGCGCAATCCGGAGCGCGCCGAGGAGTGCCGTCGCGATTTGCAAACCGCCCTCCCCTACGTCCGCATCCTGCTCGCCGATTCGCCTGCTGAAGTGGCCCGAGCTACGCGGCTCATCGTCACCGCGACGTCCGCGCGTTTGCCCCTGTTGGAACTGCGGGATATCGAGCCCGGCACGCATATTTCCGCGGTGGGTTCCGACTCGCACGGCAAGCAGGAACTCGACGCGGCGATTCTGCGCCACGCCGCGCTGCTGCTGGCCGATTCCCTGCGCCAGTGTGAGAAGCTGGGTGAACTGCAGCACGCGCCTGATCAGGCCGGCCGTGTGCGGGAAATCGGCGCCCACTGCGATGCGCCGGCCCCGTACGATTTCGCCGGCGTCACGGTCGCCGATTTCACCGGCCTTGGCGTGGAAGATCTGGCGATCGCCGAATACTGTTACCGCGAATACTCGTCCCAGGGGGCAAAGTGAAGATCGAACGATTCGAAATGGAGCGCATGCAATCCACGTGGGAAAACGTGGTGGAGATGGACCTCAGCGAAAGCGGTATACGCCCGGTCACGCTGCGCGAACTCGGCGAAATGGGTCTCGATCTGGACGCCCTGCTGGATATGCCGCTGGGTTACAGCCAGTCCAACGGTACGCTGGGGTTGCGCGAGCAGTTGACCCTGCAATATCCCGGCGCCACGGTGGAGCAGGTGGAGGTTACCAACGGCACTTCCGAGGCCAATTATCTGCTGGCGCTGGCCCTGCTGCGTCCCGGCGATGAGGTGGCGCTCGAGGTCCCGAACTACATGCAGTATGGCGGCGTGCCGCAAAGCCTGGGCGCCAAGGTCAACCATTTCCGCCTGCGTATCGACGAGGGCTGGGAGCCCGATTGGGAAGAGTTCGAACGGGCCGTGAATTCGCGCACGCGTCTGGTCTACCTTTCCCATCCCAACAATCCTTCGGGCAGCGTGCTCTCGCCGGATGCTATGCGCCGTATCGTCGCGCGCTGCGAAGAAGTAGGAGCGTACCTGCTGGCGGACGAAGTCTACCTCGGTGCGGAAATCGACCGCCCGCTGACGCCGAGCTTCTGGGGCCTGAGCGAGCGCGTGATCGTCACCAGCGGACTCTCCAAGGCCTATGGCATTCCCGGTGTGCGCATCGGCTGGATCGTGGGGCCCGCGAGCGTGGTGTCCGAGTGCTGGAGCCAGCACGACTACATCACCATAGGACCGAACAAAATATCCGACGCCGTGGCGCGCATCGCGGTGCAGCCGGAGAATCGCGAAAAGCTGTACGCACGCACGCGCGCTATCCTGCGCCAGAATCTGCCCATGATGCGAGAGTGGGCTGCGGGCTTTGGCGATTTCCTCACCTTCCGCGAACCGCAGGCCGGCGCACTCTGCCTGATGCGCTACCAATCGCCGACGCCGAGCTACGAACTGTGCGAGCGCATACGCGTCAGGCAGAGCGTGCTGATCGTGCCCGGCGCGCACCTTGGACTGGAAGGCTACCTGCGCGTATGGCTCGGCGGCAAGCCCGAGTTTCTGAGTGAAGGCTTGCGGCGCATCGCGATCGAACTCACTGCCGAAATGCGGTCCGCGCATGCCTGATGAAGCGCCGGAACTGAAACGCGAACTGGGCCTGCGGGACGTTACGCTTTTCGCCATCGCCTGCATGGTGGGCACGCGCTGGATTCCGGCGGCCGCTCACGCCGGCCCGGGGTCCATCACACTGTGGCTGCTGGCCGCGCTGCTGTTCATGATTCCGCTGGCCATCGCCGTGGCAGCGCTTTCCGTCAAGTATCCGGGCGCCGGCGGGCTCTACCTCTGGACACGCAACGATTTCGGACGCTGGCCCGGCTTCCTCTGCTTCTTCACGTATTGGGTGGGCATCGCCTTCTGGTTTCCCAGCGCCGCCATGTTCTATATGAGCGCGGGCATCTATGCGCTGGGACCCGCGTACGTGCATCTGGCTGGGGATCGGGTCGTGGTTTTGGCGATTTCGCTGGTCGCTATCTGGTTCGCGCTGGGCACGAATCTGATCGGCATGAAGGTGGGCAAGTGGACCGAGAACCTGGGCGCCGCCTGCACCTGGATACTGGGCGCGATGCTGGTAACCGCTGCCATCATTCTGTTTGGCCGGCGCGGATCGGCCACGCCCCTCGATATCGTACCCACTTGGAATTGGGACACGGTCAGCTTCTGGAGCAACATCGCTTATGCGATGAGCGGCCTCGAAATGGCGGCGCTGATGAATGCCGAAATTCGCGATCCGCAGCGCACGCTGCCGCGCGCCGGGTGGATCGCCTCGGGTTTCACCACGGTGTTTTATGCCGCTGCGACGCTCTCCATGCTGGTGATTCTGCGCCCTGAAAACATCAGCGAGATGAATGGGCTCGGCGAGGCTGGGCTGAGCGCCTCGCTGGCGCTGGGTGTGCGTTGGCTGATGCCCGTGATCGCGCTGCTGGTGATGGGCAGTGCGGTCGGGCAGTTCGGCGGTCTCGGCACTTCGGTTTCGCGGTTGCCCTTCGCGGCCGGGGTGGATCAACTGCTGCCCCCGGCGTTCGGCAAGGTGCATCCGCGTTGGGGCACGCCGTACGTCTCGATTATTGCGCTTGGGCTGCTGGCATCGTTCCTGCTGATTGCTATTCAACTCGGCGACACCATGCGGGCAGCGTATCAGGCGCTGGTGTCGCTGATGGTGATCACGGGATTCCTGCCGTACCTCTACATTTTCGGCAGCTCATGGAAGGCTGGCAAACGGGTGAGCGCGCTTTCCGGCTGGGCGATCACCGTACTCGCCATTTTCACCTCTTTGGTGCCTACGTCGGAGGTAAAGAACGTGTGGCTGTTCGAAGGCAAGATCGTGCTTGGCACGGTGGGCGTGATCATAGCGGCGCGGCTGCTGTACTCGCGGACGCTACGTGCGCCGGCGGTTGCACTGCACAGAGGTTGAGCTTTTTCGCGCTGGTACGGTCCGCCTCCGCGGGATCGAAAACGACGCGCACGCGGTCGCCGTAGGTCATTTTCACCGCCAGAGTTGCCAGCGAGGTGTCGTAGGGGAAGCACTCCACATACAGCACCCCATCGTGTGTGGCGGCCGCTTCCAACAGGCGTTCGGTGGGCGCTGCGCGCTCAATGAACTGCCGCTGCTTCTTGGTCCAGAGGTAGAGGCATTGCTCCGACAGGAGAATGGCGGCAAGCGCTGCGACTGCCCACGGCTTGGCGCGGA
This sequence comes from Candidatus Solibacter sp., assembly GCA_039932635.1. Taxonomy (GTDB): domain Bacteria; phylum Acidobacteriota; class Terriglobia; order Bryobacterales; family Bryobacteraceae; genus Solibacter. Next base: position 2,895 of record JBDTPR010000071.1, on the reverse strand, counting down.
AGCGGCCGGCGAACGTCAGCAGTCCCGCGGCGACCAGCAGCGCCAGCCCCACGCTGGCGAAGTAGGCGTGGCGGCTCGGCACTCGCGGCATGTAGGTCAGGAAGCTGTAGGGCAAGAGGGTGATCACGGTCCAGCCTGTCGCCACCAGGAACAGGCGGAGCCAGCGGACCTCGCGCCACCATAGCAGCGCAATCAGGCTGACCAGGCCGCAAATCCATAGGAGACGGCCAATGCTGACCGGCACTACGATCCAGAACGGCGCCTGAAGCGAGAACGTGCCGTCGTGAAAGTGCAGGTGACCGGAGCGGGCTGTGTAGATCAGGGCGAAGTTCACGATGGCCAGCGCGGCGAATGGAACGGTGCGCCACCACCATTCGCGAATGGGGCGCCGTTCGGCCAACGCCGCGAGCACCAGGAGCGGTCCCACGACTACGCCCGATTCTTTGGAGAGAAGCGCGAGCAGATAGCACGCCAGCGCGCCGGCGTAGTAGAGTTCGCGGCGGCGCGACTCCTGCAGCCAGGCGATCCAGCAGAGGAAACCTGCCACGGCGAAGAAAAATACCAGGAGCTCCGGCAGTGCCGCGTACCACATCACTGCCTCCTGGTGGCCCTCGTAGATCGCAAAGAAACATGCTGCCACGCAGGAGAGTCGCCATCCGATCAGTCGCCAGTAACCCACCGCGAGCACAAGCCAGGTATTCAGGATATGTACTACGAGGCTGCTGATATTGAGCACCAGGGGTTGCACTCCGAAGAGGCGTTCGGTCCAATAAGTAATCAGGATAGAGGTGGCGCGGCAGCGGTAGAGCGCGTCCGCCGCCAGGTTGTGCCAGTTGCTGAACGGGCCGTAATCACGGCCCAATTGAATTTGCAGATAGTCGTCTGAAATCAGGGGTAACGCCAGTGCTCGTGAATATGCAAGTAGACACAGCACCGCGGTTGCCGACAGCGCCCAAAGGGCGCGCCGCAGTTTCGCGCTTGTCAATTTTCAATCCCTCGTTACGATCGATTTGTGGCTCACCCAGCCACGTTTGTGAAAAGCTTAGCATGCCGGATGGATGACTCCATACAGTAGATTTGGGATATTTCGTACTAGGATTAGCGCTGGCGGGGGGCGCTCCTTGCCTGGACGGGCTAGAGCCTTATCCCGCTAAAAACAGTTGCTAACGAAAATACGGGTATAGTAGTCTCACATACAAGCATAGTAGGTCGCTTGACGATGCCACTACCCAAACTTACCCGGTTGGAACTGCAGATCATGGAAGCGCTCTGGACTGGCGGCGCGCTCTGCATCCGGGAAATTGTCGAGACCTTTCCTTTAAAACGCCGCCCCGCGTATTCCACGGTGCAAACCACGGTCTACCGGTTGGAGGAAAAGAAGGCGCTGCGCCGCGTGCGCAAGATCGGCAATGCCCACATCTTCGAAGCCGCGATCGCACGCGACGCCGCCCGCGGCAGGCTGATCGACGATCTGCTCAATCTCTTTGGCGGGCGCGCGCTGCCGGTGATGACTCACCTCGCGGAGTCCGGAAAGCTCACGCTCCACGACATTCAGGAGACCGAAGAGCTGCTGCGTAAACTGACGGCCAGGGAGCGACCTGAATGACACTCGCTGTGCTTGCCAATCATCTGTGGCAATCGACTCTGTTCGCGCTCACGGTGGGACTGCTCACGTTGGCGTTGCGCCGCAATCGCGCGGCGGTCCGCTACTATCTGTGGCTGGCGGCGTCGATCAAATTCCTGATTCCGTTCGCTGTGTTCGAAGCATTGGGCCGAAACATTCCGTGGCAAGGCGCCGTGGCCGCGCCGGCGGTGACGCTGGCGATCGCTCAGGTCAGCCAGCCGTTCACGTCGGGCTTCAATGCCATGGAGGCGGCCGCCGTCTCTGCGGCCGCGCCCTGGCTGGCGCTCGGACTGGCCGTCCTGTGGTTTGGCGGGGCCGGCTGGGTTGCGTTCCGATGGTACGGCCGCTGGCGTCAGGTTCATGCCGCGCTGAGCGCCGCCTCGCGATTGCCAGTGGAGGCTCCGGTGCCGGTACTGTCGTCGGCTACGCGACTGGAGCCGGGCATCTTCGGGATCCTGCGCCCTGTGCTGCTGCTGCCCGAAGGTATCGCCGAGCGCCTGCCTCCTGCGCAATTGCAGGCAATCCTCGCCCACGAGTTCTGCCACGTGCGCCGCCGCGACCATCGCACTGCGGCTGTGCACATGCTGGTGGAGACGCTCTGCTGGTTCCATCCGATTGTCTGGTGGATTGGCGCGCGCCTGGTGGAGGAACGCGAGCGCGCGTGCGATGAGGAGGTACTGGGGCAGGGAAGCCCTCCGGAGGTCTACGCCGCCGGGATCCTCAACGTCTGCCGCTTTTATCTTGAATCGCCGCTACCCTGCGCGCCCGGGGTCACCGGCGCCAATCTCCGCAAGCGCATCGAGGCCATCATGACGAAACGAACCCAGGTCCCCTTAACGCTCACCCGTAAACTGCTGCTGACAGGCGCCACTCTCGCAGCCATCGGGGCGCCCATCGGAATCGGCATCGCGACCGCCACGGCATCGCGCGCGCAGGAGACCGACGCGACGCTGCGCTTCGACGTCGCGTCCATCAAGCCTGCGAAGAACGCGGGCGGACGTGGCGGCATGATCATACTGCCGGGCGGCGGCTTGCGGATGGACGGCGTCACGGTCCTCAACCTGATCGCCTTCGCCTATGACGTGCACGAAGGCCAGATCACGGGAGCCCCGAAGTGGGTGGGCGACCAGGCAGTCAACGTCCTGGCCAAGCCGGAGCATCCCACCGCTGCGGACGACGCCGCGCCGACGAGCGGCCCCGGCAATAGCGCGTGGGATCGAGTGCGCGCGCGCACCCGCAACCTGCTCATCGAGCGCTTCCATCTGGAAGTG
>JBDTPR010000070.1:0-15593 GCA_039932635.1 Candidatus Solibacter sp. | reverse complement strand
CGAGATCGGTATCCCATCAGCGGCGAGGCGATTGGGATCGACATTCACCTGAGACTGGCGAACGAACCCACCGAGCGGCGCTACTTCCGCCACGCCCGGCACCGATTGCAGGTGATAGCGCAGAAACCAATCCTGGGTGCTGCGCTGCGCCGCCAGATTGCTGCCGTGGCCCACCAGCGCGTATTGGAAGACCCAGCCCACGCCCGTGGCGTCGGGACCAAGTTCGGTCTGCACATCCTTCGGCAGGCGCGGCAGAATCTTCGAAAGATACTCCAACGTGCGCGACCGTGCCCAATAAATATCCGTCCCTTCCTCGAAGATGATATACACGTACGAGAAGCCGAAATCGCTGAAGCCCCGAACATCCTTCACCTTCGGCGCGCCGAGCATCGCACTCACGATCGGGTACGTCACCTGGTCTTCCAGGATGTCCGGGCTGCGGTCCCAGCGCGAGTACACGATCACCTGGGTATCGCTTAAGTCGGGGATGGCATCCAGCGGGATGCGGTTCATACTCCACCATCCGGCGAGTACGGCCACCGCCACGAAGAGAAACACCATGAACCGGTTTTGCGCGGAGAGCTCGATAATCCGGTCGATCACTTGCTCGCCCCACCCAGGGCGGTTTTCAACTGGCTTTCGGAATCGATCAGGAAGTTGCCGGAGATCACAATGCGCTCGCCGGCCTTGAGGCCATCGACGATTTCCACCTTGCCATCGGCGCGAGCGCCCTGCTTGACATCGCGCGGTTCGAAGTAGCCTTTACCGCGATCCACGAACACTACCTGCCGGTCGCCCGAATTGAGCACCGCGGTCTGCGGTACTACTAGGCGGCGGGCGGTGGCCGTCTGGAATTCCACTTCGCCGTACATGTCGGGCTTGAGCAGGAAATCCGCATTGGCGAACTCGATGCGGACTTTGAGCGTGCGCGTCGCCGCGTCCACTTGCGGGAGGATGTAATTCACGCGCCCGCGGAAGGTGCGGCCCGGGAGATAGGACAGGGTGAGGGTGGCCGCCGTGCCGACACGGACGGCCGCCGCCTCGTATTCATAAACATCGGCCATCACCCACACCCTGGAGAGATCGGCCACCATGTAGAGCACGGTCTCTGGCATGATTCGCTGTTTGGCGAACGCATTTCGCTCCATCACGAAACCGCCGATCGGCGAGGTTAGCGTGAGATTCTTTAAGGGAACTCCGCTGGCCGTAATCTCGGCGATCTGGTTCTCACCGATGTCCCATAGTTCCATGCGTTTCTTCGCCGCGGCCACAAGATTCTCCGTGCTGCCCAGCATCTCGTGCACCGGGTTTCCCGCCATGTTCTTCTGTGCCTTGATGGCGAGGAGATACTCCTGCTGCGTTGCCAGCGCCTCGGGACTGTAGAGCGTGAGCAGCGGGTCGCCCTGCTTCACCTGCTTGCCGGTGAAATCCACGAAAACCTGATCCACCCAGCCTTCGAGCTTGCTGTGGACCTTGGCGATCTTGGTTTCGTCGAGCGCCACGCGAGCCACAGCGCGCACCGAGCTGTGCACGGTTTCGTACTCCACCGTGCCATATTCCACGCCGATCAATTGCTGCTTCTCCGAGGAGATTTGCACGCTGCCCTCAGGCATCTTATTTGCGCGCCGTTCGTAGCGCGCCTCTTCCCCGGCGAAGACGGGCACGAGTTTCATATTGCAGTCGGGAGCGATGCCCGGAACGTCGCTCTTGTACCAGGGATGCATCGGGTCCACCCAATAGAGCGCCTTCTTCTCACCCGCCGCGGGCTTGGCGTACCAGCGTCCGTAGCCGTAGCCGCCCGCCCACGCCGCGGCCATGAAGACGATCACCAATGGCTTTTTCATAGCAGAATCCCCGTCATTTCTTCCAGGCGCGCCAGCGCCACGTGGAACTTCATCAACTCTTCGTGGTACATGAGTTCGTAATCCACCACATTCATGAAATTGGAGAACAGCGAAAGGAAATCCAGCGAGCCAGTCTGATACCCGGCCATCGACGATTCCAACGCCAGTTGCGCCCCCGGGATCACCGACTTCTGGTAAAGCTCCATCAGCTTTCGGGAAGCCGTAGCCTCGCTGTACATGCCTCGAATTTGCGCCTGTATGGCGACGCTGGTCGCTTCATAGGTGTGCCTCGCCTCGGTGGCTGCAAACGCTTTCTCGGAGATCCCGGCGTTCTGTTTGGTGCGGAAATACGCGGGCAGTTTGAAATCGACGCGGAACTGCCACATCGGCGGCATCGAGCCCTGGTTGAAGTAGCCGCCCGCCACGGTGTAATCCGGATACAGATCGCGGCGCGCCAGTGCGGTCGCGAGGTCGCTGCGCTCCACCATTTTCTGGTCGCGCGCCAGCATCGGTGCGTGGGTGCGGGCATGCGCGGTCAGCATGTCGAGTGTGGCCGTGAGTTCACCGGGCGCCATGTCTTCCGGGACATCGATATGTCCGCCCTGCGGACGGTTGAGCAGCGCGTTGATTTCGATTTCCTTGGCATCGCGCTGCTGCTCATAGCGCACCAACTGCGTCTGGAAGATCGCGAATTGCGTCTGCGCCTTGAAGACATCCTGCTGCGCCGCCCGCCCCACCGAGTAGCGCACCTCAGAGATCCTCAGGATGTTCTGTAATAACGCCTGATAGCGGTTGACGAACGTGATGCTGACGTTGGCATGGTGTAGTTCGTGATAGGCCTGCTTGAGTTTCGCCACCACATTCAGCCGCACCGCCAGATACTGTTCGTATTCCGCCGATGCCTCCTTCGCCGCGATCTCGCCGCGCAGATTGCGCTTCCCCGGGAAAGAAAGCTCCTGCGACACCATCACGCCAACGTTCGCCGTTACCGAGCTCCCCAGTCCCGCCACCGGGTAGGGGGAGCCGCTCGATGTGTAGCCCACAGACACCATGGGATCGGCCAGACTGCGCTCCTGACTAGGCTTCTGCCGCGAAGCTTCATACTTCTTCTGCGCCGCCAGAATCTCGCGATTTTTCACCAGCGCTTCCTCGACCAGCGAATCGAGCGCCTGCGCGCGCATAGCCAGAGGCATCAATAATTGAGCAATTAAAACGAATCCCTTACCCTGCATAAAACGACTCTTGAACTTCACGCATTTACTTTCCAGATTTGCAGTGCTTTGTGGGGCAGACTTCAGTCTGCGCACCGACTTCAGTCGGTGCACCGGTCGCGAGGCCGGTAGCGAGACGCAGCTATGCAGCTAGATGCGAAGGGGGAGTAAATCGGGAGGAGAGAATGAAACTAATATCCGAACCGAGGGCGTATCTGCCATTTGACGAGCCGGCATCAGCGCCAAGGGTGCCGCACCTTCCACGACAAAGGGAACAACCTTGACCACCGGGTCGGCCTTCACGAAGTTGCGCAGACCTTGGGTCTTGCATTCCTTCGGATCGGCCTTACCGTGCGGGCAGCAACCATGCTTTTGCGCGGCCAGCAGTACCTGAGGGCACGAGAAACAATTTCCCCAGAACAGCGCCATCACCACCAGCGCCGCCATGAGCGAATTGGAAAACGCCCTCATCTCAGTTTCATAATACACGATTTTCAGATATGAATCGCTGATTTTTTCAACACTCAGTGGATTTGTCGTTTGCTAGCGACTGCTAAACTGAAAATCGAGTGGGACCTTTTTACAATCGCGCCGAATTACTGCAGCAACGCGCCCTTTGGAAGCAGCACGGAAAGACCGTCGTTTTCACCAATGGCTGCTACGATCTGCTCCATCCCGGGCACGTTCGACTGCTCGAACAGGCGCGAAGTCTAGGCGATATCCTAGTCCTCGCGCTGAACTCCGATTCCAGCGTCCAACGCATGAAAGGCCCGTCCCGCCCCATGATCGCCGAAAATGATCGGGCAGCCATGGCATTGGCTCTCGCCGCGGTGGATGCGGTCACCCTGTTCGACGAAGACACCCCGCGCGAACTGATCGCGGAACTTCTCCCCGATGTCCTGATCAAGGGAGCCGATTGGTCACACTTCATCGCCGGGCGCGAAGAAGTGGAGGCTGCCGGAGGTCGTGTGCTGACGGTTTCCCTGGAGCCGGGCTACTCCACTACTAATATCGTAGAAACACTCGGCAGCTTGCCCGTACCTATCCCCACATGATCCATCCCGTAGTCAGAGATCTATTCCTCGACCTCGGACGTCATCCCGGGTTTCAAGAGGTGCTGCACCGGGTAGGTACCGGCGGCAACGCGTCGCTATCCGGGCTGACAAACACGGCGAAGGCGATCTATTCCGTACTGCTCTGGCAATCCGTCGGCCGCCCGATCATCATCGTGGTCGAAGGCAACAAGCAGGCAGAAGAACAAAACGAAGCCATTTCAAGCTTCTTCAACCTGCTCGTCGCCGATGACCGCCATGGCCCGCAACTCCTTCCAGCGCTTGACATTCTGCCCATGCAGAACATGTCGCCGCACGCCGAAATCTGCGAGCAGCGCGCCATTGGCTTATGGAGTCTGGCGACCAAACGCACGCCCATCACCGTCGTGCCCGCTGCCTCCGCCCTCCTCCGCATCCAGCCCGCCGACTATTACCGCCAGCTCAACCTCCGCCTCCGTGCCGGCGAGGAATTGCCGCTCGATGAAGTGGTCGCCCATCTGGAAAGTGTGGGGTACGAGCGCCGCGAACCCGTCGAAATGGTGGGCGAGTACTCCGTCCGCGGCGGCATACTCGATGTCTTCTCGCCGGAAGCCCAGAAACCGGTGCGGATCGACCTGTTCGGCGACCAGGTGGAATCCATCCGTCGCTTCGATGTGGAGTCGCAGCGCTCCGTCCTGAATGTCGAAGAGTGCCTGCTACTACCTTTGACGGAGTATCAGAAATCGCGGCCCCTCCTCGCGGAGTTGCACGAGTTGATGCGCGAGGCGGACATCCCCGGCCGCGACCTTCCGCCCCCCGGCGAGGTCTTCCCCGGCTGGGAACTGGTCGCCCCCATGCTCCGTCCGCGCCCCGCGTCCGTTTTCTCCCTGGTGGAGCGCCCGCTGGTGATCTGGGACGAGCCCGACCAGATCCAATCCGCCATCAAGCGCCTCTGGACCCGTTTAGAGCAGATCGAGCGCTCCCCCGCCTACGATCCCGATCGCGTGTTTTTTCGCTGGGAAGCCCTACAAAAGGAGGCGCTCGGAGGCCCTCAAGTGGTTTTCCAGCAATTGGATATTGGCTGGGACAATTTCGGTCACGAGGCCAGTACCCACATCTCCACCCGCCCTGCCATGAGCTTCCATGGCAACATCCAGCTAGCCGTGGGCGAGGCTCGAAACCTCGTCGAAGCCGGCAACAAGGTGGCATTCTTCGCATCTGCTACAGGTGAAGTAGAACGTCTTGCCGACATCTTCAACGAATACGCCGTTCCCTTCCAGTTGGGCCTGGAGCATTTTGAATCCACGCCTGCCTACCTGGCACAGCGCGCCTACATGTCGGGCAGTTCGGCCCACATATATCTAATTAAAGGAGCCGTTCCCCACGGCACCGCGTTTCACGATTCCAAGCTGGTCCTGTTCGGCTCCGAAGACCTCTTCGAAACCTCGGAGTTGGTTTCTCGCGGCCCCTCCTCGAAAACTGCCCGCGAAACCTTTTCCGCTGACATCATTGACCTTAAGCCCGGCGACTTCGTGGTCCACTCGGAACACGGCGTGGCCCAATACCTCGGGCTGCGCGAGATCTCGAGCGGCGAGAACAAGGGCGATTACATGGTCCTGGAATACACCGCCGGAGCCAAACTCTACGTCCCGCTCACCCGCATGGACCTCGTCCAGCGCTTCCGCGGCGCGGGAGAAGCCAAACCCGCTCTCGACCGCATGGGCGGCGCCACCTGGACCCGCACAAAAACCAAAATCAAAGCCAAAATGCGCGACATGGCGGACGAGCTTCTCAAGCTCTACGCCGGCCGCAGAATGGCCGAAGGCTTTATTTACTCACCAGATAGCAACTGGCAGCGCGAGTTTGAGGACGCCTTCGAGTACACCCCTACCCGCGACCAGCTAAGCGCCGTTTCCGACATCAAAAAGGATATGGAGAGCCCGCAGCCCATGGACCGCTTGCTCTGCGGCGATGTGGGTTACGGCAAGACCGAAGTGGTCATGCGTGCCACGTTCAAGGCGCTCGGCGACGGCAAACAGGTCGTAGTGTTAGCTCCTACTACAGTTCTAGTATTTCAACATTTCGAGACCTTCAAACGCCGCTTCCAGCCCTTCCCGGTCCGCGTGGAAATGTTCAGCCGTTTCCGCTCGCCCAAGGAACTGAAGGCGTCCGTCATAGACTTGGCTGAAGGCAAGGTGGACGTCGCCATCGGGACCCACCGGCTTCTCTCCCAGGATATTGAATTCAAAGACTTAGGTCTCGTCATCGTGGACGAAGAACAGCGCTTCGGAGTCAAGCACAAGGAGCGCCTTAAGCACCTCAAGAAGGCGGTGGACGTCATCAGCATGAGCGCCACTCCGATTCCGCGCACTCTTCACATGTCCCTGCTGGGTCTGCGCGACATGTCGGTGATCGAGACGCCTCCCAAAGATCGCCTCGCGATCCACACGGTAGTCGCGCCATATCAACCCGAACTTATCCGCCAGGCGCTGGAACTCGAACTCGCCCGCGGCGGGCAAGTCTATTTCCTCCACAACCGGGTGGACTCCATCTGGTCCCGAGCCCACTCGATCCAGGAACTGGCGCCCAGCGCGCGCATCGGAGTCGGACATGGGCAAATGGGCGAGGCTGAACTGGAGAAAACCATGCTCCAGTTCATGCGTCACGAGTTCGACATTCTGGTCTGTACTACAATTATCGAAAATGGCCTCGATATCCCGCTGGCCAACACCATCATCATCGAAAATGCCGAGCGCTACGGCCTCTCGGAGCTCTACCAACTCCGCGGCCGCGTGGGACGCTCCAATCGCCGCGCGTATGCCTACCTCCTGGTGCAGCCCGACACGGAGCTCACGGAGATCGCCCGCAAACGCCTGGCGGCGCTTAAGGAGTTCAGCGACCTGGGAGCCGGCTTCAAGATCGCCGCGCTCGATCTGGAACTGCGCGGCGCGGGCAACCTCCTGGGCGGCGAGCAGCACGGGCAGATCAACTCCGTGGGCTACGACACCTACGTCCGCCTGCTCGACGAAACCGTCCGCGAGTTGAAGGGCGAGGAAGTCGTCCCGGAGATCCGTTCTTCCCTCAATCTGAGCCTGGATATCCGCATCCCGCCGGAGTACATTGCCGACGAAAATCAGCGTCTGCGCGCCTACCGGCAGATCGCCAATGCCAGCGACGCCGCCGCCCGCGACCGTGCCGAAAAGGAACTGGAGGATCGATATGGCCCAGTCCCCGAGCCTGTCCATAACCTCGTGCTCTATTCCGAGCTCAAGACCCTGGCCGAGCAAATCGGCATCGAGGCCGTAGATCGCCGCCATAACTTGTTGAATATAAAGTTCCACGCCGAAACCAGAGTGGATCCGGCACGTCTCATGAATATCGTGAGCAAGACCCGTGGCGCCCAGTTCACTCCGGCAGGCGTATTGCTATTGACTCTGGATGGGCAGACTGCGGCCGGCGACATCCTCCGTTTCGTGGCCGAAAAACTGTCACAACTCCGCGCCTGAGCCGGTGCTTCGCATTTGGTAAAATAAGGATTCACTATGTTTCGTAGGTTTGTAGTACTCATCGTTTCCAGCATCGCGGTCTGCGCCGCGGCGGACAATGTCAAAGTCGTCGAAGAGATCGCCGCGAAGGTCAACGGCGATATCATCACGCGCGGCGAGCTGACCAAGAAGCGGGCGGATCTCGAGGCGGAGGCCAAGCGCCAGGGACTCACCGGTGCCCGCCTGAAGCAGGCGGTGGACGAATACGCCGCCAACGCCCTGCGCGACGAGATCGACACCCTGCTCCTGGTTCAAAAGGGCAAGGATCTCAATATCAGCGTGGACGCCGAAGTGACTCGCCGCCTGGCCGAGATCCAGGTGCAGCAGAAGATCGCCGACCCTGACAAGTTCCAGGCCTTCATCCGCGACAACACGGGAATGACGTTCGAGGACTTCAAGGCGCAGATGAAGAACCAGATGCTGACGCAGCGCGTAATCGGCCAGGAAGTGATGCGCAACATCAACGTCCCGGAAGCCGAAGCCCAGAAATACTACGAGGAGCATAAGGGAGACTATATGCGCAAAGAGGCGCAGGTCTTCCTCAGCCAGATCGTGATTTCGACCGAGGGTAAGACTCCGACGCAGGTCGCCGTGGCCGAGAAGAAGGCCAACGACCTGGTGGCGCGCGCCAAGAAGGGGGAAAAATTCAGTGATCTGGCGCGTGACAATTCCGACGACGTGGAGACCGCCAAGAATGGCGGCCAGATCGGCGCCATGACCAAAGGCCTGATGGACAAGGCTATCGAAGATGTCGTGTTCGCCGCCAAAAAAGGCTACGTCACCGATGTGATCCGTCGCCCTAACTCCTTCCTGATTCTAAAAGTGGAAGAGCGCTACGAGGCTGGCCAAGCCGGATTCGACGAGGTGAAGAACGACATTCAGGAACGCCTGACCCAGCCCAAGACGGAGATTAAGGTGCGCGCTTTCCTGACCATGCTCCGTGAGGACGCGTTCCTCGAAATCAAGGAAGGCTATGTGGATAACGGCGCTGCCCTCGGCAAGGACACTCGCTGGAAAGACGTTGCCCAGTTGAAGCCGCAGACCACCACTAAGGAAGAGGTCGCAGCCCGCCGCAAACGCAAGCTCCTGTGGGTCATTCCTGCCGGCACCGTTAAGGAACAGCCCAAGACCAAGCCAGCCGCAGTTGCACCCGCCACGCCTGCCGCAGCCCCCGCTCCCGACAAAAAATGAAGACGCCCTACGTCAACGAACTAAAGCCGAACCAGATCATCGAGACCAGTTTCCTGGTGCAATCCAAAGAAATTCGTCAGAAAAAGGGTGGAGAGTTGTATCTCTCGCTCTTCCTTGCCGACCGCACGGGCGAACTCGACGCCAAGATGTGGGATAACGTGAACGATGTCCTGAACGAGGTCGAACGCGACGATTTCGTGAAGGTGAAGGGTATCATTCAGGTCTTCCACAATAAGCCGCAGATGACCATCCATAAGATGCGGCGCATGGACGAGAGCGAAGTGCAGTTCAGCGACTACTTCCCTTCGTCCAAACGCGATCCGGAGGACATGTGGCGCGAGTTATGCGGCACCGTCGCCGGCATGAACAATCCGCACCTCAAGGGTCTGCTGGAAGCCTTTTTGAATGATGAAGATATAGCCAGGCGCTATCGAATTGCGCCGGCTGCCAAGCAGATTCACCACGCCTTCCTCGGTGGTCTGATCGAGCACGTGCTGAGTGTCTGCGGTATGGCCAAGGCTGCCGCCGCCCATTACGCCAACATCGACTACGACCTGCTGATCACTGGCGCCATCCTCCACGACATCGGTAAGATTTACGAGCTGAACTACGAGCGCGGCTTCTCGTACTCCAATGAAGGCCAGTTGATCGGCCATATTTCGATTGCGATGCGCATGATCGGCGACAAACTGCGCGACCTGCCGAATTTCCCGCCGCTGGTGCGCTCCCTGGTAGAGCACATGATCCTCAGCCACCACGGAAAACTGGAATATGGTTCACCCAAACTCCCGCAGTTCCCCGAAGCGCTGCTCCTCCATTACCTGGATGATTTGGATTCCAAGATGGAGTCCATGCGCGCGCTGATCGAGAACGACCGTCAGGTGGAGGGCTGTTTCACCGGCTATAACTCCGCACTGGAGCGCTCGGCCCTCAAGAAGGATCGCTACCTGAATCCGGCGCCCGCCACACCTGCTGCGGTGAAGCCGGCAGGCCCGACCCCTGCCATTCCCGCGCCTTCGGCCGCGCCTCAGCCACGCCCCCCGGTCGCCGCCGGTAATTCGTTGATGGCGGAGAAGATGGCCCAGGCCGGGCTGGCTCGCCCCAAGGCCAATTAGATGCCGAAAACCGCTCGCGATGTGCCGCCGCCACTGGAGTTGGCCTGCCTCAAGGCACTGTGGTCGCTGGAGGAAGGCAACGTCCGCGCCGTGCAGCAGATCGTCGCGCTCTCGCGTCCGCTGGCCTACACCACGATCATGACCGTGTTGGACCGCCTGGTGCGCAAAGGCAAACTGACGCGCCGCAAGGTGGGGCGCTCCTTTGTATATTGCCCCGCAGCCACGCGCGATACCCTGCGGCGGGTGGCTGTACTCGAACTGCTTGAGGGATTTTTCGACGGCTCCGAGGCCGCACTCCTGGAATTCCTGCGTCCCGCCGTCGTCGAAGTCCCGGTATCCCGTACCGTTCACGAAGAGCAACAGATCGATACCGTGCTGCTCTAGGCGCCGCCCGATGGACGTCCCGTTCCTCTGGAGTCTCGCCGGCGCGGCGTTCACCCTGTGCACCGCGTACGCCTTGGGCGTGCTGCTCATGCGCAAGCGTCCCGTGTCGCCGGAAATCCTGCTCGGAATTGGGGCAGCCGCGCTAAGCTCCGGCGTCTTTCTCCTCTTATTACTACATTTGTCGAATGTAAGAGTTTTTCTGGCGATTGGCGCCATAGCAATCCCCCTGGCTTGGCGCTATCGCGGCCCGTCCTGGCACGAAAGCGTCGGCGTTCCCCGGCTCCTTTGGATCATCTTCGGCGCCTACGGAGTTTGGTACCTGGTCAACGCGCTGGCCCCGGAAACGGTCGCCGACGGCATCACCTACCACCTTGGCTTGCCCAGGGAATACCTCCGGCTGGGAGGCTTTCCCGAGCACACCACCTTCTACGATGTCGTGCCGCGCGGCATGGAGATGCTGTTCACGGTGGCATACTCCATCGGGCGGCACGCCGCCGCCAAACTGGTCGAGTTCGCCTTCCTCGTGGCCTCAGTGCCACTGATTTTCCGGCTCGGACGCCGCCTTGGCGCTAACGATCTGGCCTGCTCGGTGGCTGCCGTGTTCTACTTTTGCGCACCCGTGGCAGGGATCACGGGATCGTCCTCCTATAATGATGCGGCCGGGGTCTTCTTCATGCTTGCCGCCTTCTACCTCCTCTTGGAGAAGACCCAGGACTACCTGCTCCCCGCCGGCCTCCTGGCTGGATTCTGCTACGCCATCAAGCTCCCAGGCCTGATGGTTGTGGCCGGGGCAATCCTCTACGTGGCGTCGCAGCGCCGTTGGAAACCCGTGCTCGTCGTGGCCGCGGGCTGCACCCTGATGGTGGCGCCCTGGATGCTCCATGCGCTGGTGCTGACAGGTAATCCGGCAGCGCCGCTGATGAACGGACTGTTTCCCAACGCCAGTTTCCACGTCGCCACGGAGCAGGAACTCGCCACCGGACTGCGATCTCTGGGCGAAATACGCCTGCCTCAAGTACCCTGGGAATTGGCAATGGGCGACCGGCTGACCGGCACTTTCGGACCACTGTTCCTGGCCTTGCCCCTCGGACTGTTGGCCCTGCGCCGTCGCGAAGGCCGCCTGGTGTGGGCTGCCGCGCTGTTGCTGGCGCTGCCCTGGCTCACCAATACGGGCGCGCGCTTCATCATGCCCGCCGTGGCACTGGCCTCACTGGCGCTCGGCATGGCGCTGCCCCTTCCCGCGGCGTGGGCGGCGATCGCATTGCAAGCCGTCCTTTGCTGGCCGCAGGTGCTGGACACTTGGGAGACACGCTACAGCTTCCGCCTCCACGAATTCCCCTTGGCTGCGGCACTCGGCAGGGAGCCCGAAGCCGACTATTGCAAGCGGCTGCTCAATGAGTACAACGTTGCCCGTATGGTGGAGCGCGTCACCCCGCCCGAATCCCGAACCCTGGCGCTGCTCGCCGTGGCCAACGCGTATCTGGACCGGGACGTGGCCGTGACCTGGCAATCGGCGGAAGCCGACCAGTTGCTGGATACCCTGCGACTGGCCTCGCTGTACTCCACCACCCCCACCTTCGATTGGAAGTCCGCCTGGCCCGAGGCGGCGGTCAAAACGCTACGCTTTCGCATGCCCGAAGCCTACGCAGGTGAATGGGATATCAACGAGGTACAGCTGTTCTCCGGCGAAGAACGCCTCTTCAATAGCCCGCAGTGGACGTTGAGCGGATGGCCCAATCCCTGGGAGGCGCCGTCCGCTTTCGACGGGAATCTGGCCACCCGCTGGCGCACCTGGGAACACGTGCGGCCCGGCATGTATCTCGACGTTGAACTGGGGAATCCGCAGCGCCTGACGGCGGCGGTGCTGGTGACCCATACGGCGGCGTTCCGCGTGCCCCTGGAAGTCCACGGGCAGGACGTGAAAGGCCAGTGGCATATGCTCTCGAACACGCCTCAGGCAATTCCGCGCGCGCCGCAGGACCTGCGACTGGAAGCGGCGCGCGCCGTGAAACGCGCCGGCTTCCGCTATATCCTGGTGCCCACCGGCACTGGCGGCAACGCACCAATCGGCAACGTGCTCGTCGGGCACGAAGCGGAATGGGGCATGGAGCGCGCCGGCGAGGCCGGCCGTTTCTACCTTTTGCGCGTGAAATAGACCCAAACCCAATATTTTTTTCGGTTCGCTCTACAGTTTTCCGCCTAAGCTGCCGATCTGTTACCTGAAGGAAACTCGCCCGCAAAGGGCGGACCGAAAACCCATGAACTCCGATGTAAAGCGGGTGGCGCTACCCTGCCATGTCACGACGTTCGCGATACTGCTGTTAGCGTTCGCGAGTCTCGCCTCTGCCGCCGCCCCAGACCTCACTTTTACTCCCACCAGTATCAACTTCAAATATCAAGTAGGGTCTGCGCTGCCCGCTGCACAATCGCTGGCCGTAAAGAGCACGGGAGCTGCTCTCGCCTTCACCATTTCCATCACGGGACCACTGCCCTATTCAGCACAGTGGTTGAGCGTCTCGGCGAATAGCGGAACCACGTCCGCGACCATCAAGGTTTACGTCAATCCGACTGGACTGCCCTCCGGGAGCTATAGCGGGACGGTCGTGGTGAGCGCGCCCTCGGCAAACACCGGCACGCAGAATTTCCCAGTCACGCTGGACGTCGGCGATGCGCCCGCCACTTTGACCGCGAGCACCGGTTCACTAACTTTCAATTTCGTTACCGGCGGAACCGCGCCCGCCAGCCAGCCAGTGGTTCTGATGACAACGGGCGGTGCGCTGAGCGCATCCATCACAGTGTCAGGCGGCACCTGGCTGAAGGCCTCGCCAACCGGCAATATCGCCCTGGTCGGTCTGCCCGGCACAGTTACGGTATCGGTGGATCCAACGGGTCTGGCTCCGGCGGCGTATACCGGCAAAATCGTGTTCGCATCCACCACTGCCGCCAATAAGAGCGTGCCGGTGAACGTCACGCTCAACGTGACGGCGGGCGTGCCCGTGGTCGCCACCAATGGGGTGTGGCCGCCGGGCACATTGCTGAATTCGCCGGCCACGATCGTGACACTGACGGGCGGTAACTTCTTCCCGACCTCGACGGCGGCGATCGCCGCGACGGCGCTTTCCACCACGGTATTGAGTTCGACGACGATGCTTGTGACGATTCCGTCTACGCTGCTTGCCAGCGCGGGGAACCTGCCGATAATCGTTAGCACACCCACCGCCGCCGCCTCCTCCGCGCCCGCGACCTTCGTCGTCTATGGGCCAGGCCCACAAATCTGGGCGGTGGCTAACAGCGCTAGCTACACTACATCCACAATCACGCCTGGCGGGATCGTGACCATCTATGGAATCAATCTGGGCCCTGCAAATCTGGTTGCCTTCCCGGGGACGAATCCGATTCCTACCAACCTGCCAACCACCGGAAATGCGACGAACATACTGATCGACGGCACACCGGCCGCCATGCTGTACACCAGCGCCACACAGGTGAGTTGCATCGTTCCGTTCTCACTGGCCACCAGGAGTGGCTCCACGGTACAGATGTCGATGGGGTACGGAGGCGTATCGTCATCGTTCTTTCCGTTGAGTGTGGTGGATGCCGATCCGGGGCTGTTCACCGTGGACGCCTCGGGCGCCGGCCAGGGCGCAATTCTCAACGTCAACGCGGCGGGCACGGATTACACGGTCAACAGTTCTTCGAATGCCGCGGCGAAGGGCTCCACAGTAGTGATCTATCTGACCGGATACGGGACTACTACCTGCACGGACAGCTTGACCAGCAACTGCGTCTTGAACGCCAATGAAACCAACTTAATTGCCGGCAACGTAACGCCCGCGGGCTTGATTAGCGTGACCATCGACGGACAGACGGCGACGGTATTGGGCGCCGCCGCGCCTGTCGGGTCGGTCCCGGGAGTTCTGCAGGTGAACGTCACGGTGCCGTCCACGGCGAAAGCGGGGAATGCGGTTCCGGTGTCAGTGTCGGTGGGCTCGGCGAAGAGCCAGTTAAGGGTGACGATGTGCGTGAAGTAGGAACTTGGGGTTGAGTGCGGCGGCGGGACGGTGTGCGGCGGTCGGCGACGCTACTTCTATTGCTGCTGTTTGGGTTGCTGTTTGGCCGCGATTTTAGCTTCGAGCGCCTTCATGAGGCGGCCTTCTACGTCGGCGGGTATCGAACAGGGTTCCATGCCCTTATAGATCTGAATGGTTTTGCGTGTGGTGTCGGCGACGACCCAGCAATTCGGACATTCAGTGATGTGCCGTTCCAACTTGGAACGGAGTTCGGCGTCAATGGTTTCGTCGAGGTAATCGCTTAGCTCGCTCAGGAAATCTTTACATGTAAGCAAAAGCGTCGTCCCCCTTACGTTTGAAGAAACGGGTGAGTTTCTCGCGCAATTGTAGTCTGGCTCTCAATAGTCGGCTCTTTACGGCGGGGACCGAAAGGCCCAACGCATCGGCCGTCTCTTCGGTCGACAGTTCATTGATGTCACGAAGTACGAAAACGTTGCGATAAAGAGGATCCAGGCTCTGAATTGCGTTATCCAGGATGCCACCCAGTTCTTCGCGGGAGAACTGCTGTTCGGGATCTTCGCCCCACGCGGCGATCTCGCGGACCACGGTATCTTCTCCGGTATCTATGGTTTCGTCCAGTGAGACCGATTTGTCGGTTTTGCGGCGGCGCAGTTTCATGAGCGCCTGGTTGACCGCGATGCGGACAATCCAGGTGTAGAACTTGGAATCGCCCTTGAACTGGTCCAGGTGCTCGTAGGCCTTCATGAAGGTTTCCTGGAGCACGTCTTCCGCGTCCTCGCGGTTTTGTGTGACGTGCTGCGCCAGGCGGAAGATCTTGCCTTCGTAGCGGCGCACGAGTTCGCCGAACGCCGCGACGTCGCCATCGCGCGTCTGAGCGACTAAAGTGGACTCCTCGATTCCTGCAAGGCTGGATACTGCCATTTTGGACTCGTCCTTCACATCATACCGTGCGGCGGCCGCTCGATTCCCCGGCCAATCGGGCAGGGGTTGCGGCACGCCGCAAATTGATCGGTCGGTCCCGGCGGTGCGCGGCGTGTGGCCTGTGGCCCACGTCGTGTGGTGCCGTGGCGCGGGGGTGGCGGCCGCGGCGCGCCACGGAAGCCCCCGTCTGCGGCACGTGCTACGCTGAAAATTCCCTATGAGTAACATCGAAATTACTCTGCCCGACGGCAGTAAACAATCCGTCGCGGCCGAGACCCGCCCCCTCGATATCGCCAAGAGCATCAGTCCACGCCTGGCAG
>JBDTPR010000069.1:0-15743 GCA_039932635.1 Candidatus Solibacter sp. | reverse complement strand
GCCTGGTACGCCGGAATTTGATGCACTCGATCAGAGCCGCGACCGTAAGGGAGCGTTTTCATCGGGACTCAAAAACCTAAAATTCCCGCACCGCGCCGCGTGAAGCGCTGGTAGCCATGGCAGCGTATGCCTGCAAGGCCTTCGATACGATGCGCTGCCGGTTCGCTGGCTTCCACGCCGCAGCCCCGCGCGCCTGCATCGCCTGTCGTCGTCGTTCCAACTCAGCGTCGCTGACGTCGAGGCGTATGCTGCGCCGCGGAATATCGATCGCCAGCAAGTCGCCATCTTCGATCAGTGCGATCGCCCCACCCTCGGCGGCTTCCGGCGACACGTGTCCGATCGACAACCCCGAGCTCCCGCCGGAGAAGCGTCCGTCGGTGACCAGCGCACAGGCTTTCCCGAGCCCCTTCGATTTCAGGTAGCTCGTGGGATAGAGCATCTCCTGCATCCCGGGTCCGCCCTTGGGACCTTCATAGCGTATGACCAGGACTTCGCCGGGCTTCACGAGGTCGCCGAGGATGCCCTCGACGGCATCGTCCTGGCTTTCGAAAATGTGCGCGGGTCCGCTGAACGTCAGGCTCGCGGCATCCACGCCAGCGGTCTTCACAATGCACCCGTCCTCGGCGATATTGCCGTAGAGCACGGCCAGCCCGCCATCCTTGCTGAAGGCGTGCTCGACATCGCGGATCGCGCCCTTCGCGCGGTCCAGATCGAGCTCGGCGTATCGGCGGCTCTGGCTGAAGGGCTCGGTGGTGCGCACACCGCCGGGGGCGGCGCGGTAGAAATCACGCACCTGGTCGCTCGCGCCATTGACGACATCGCACTGCTCGATGGCAGCGCCCAGGGTAGCGGCGTGTACTGTAAAGGTTTCGCGATGCAGCAGTCCTCCGCGATCCAGCTCGGCGAGAATGGCGAAGACGCCGCCGGCGCGGTGCACATCCTCCACGTGGACGTCCGGTGAAGAGGGCGCGACCTTGCAGAGGTGCGGCACCAGGCGCGAGAGCCGGTCCATATCGCGCATGGTGAACGGAACGCCGGCTTCGTGCGCTGCTGCCAGTAGGTGCAGCACCGTGTTGGTGGAGCCGCCCATCGCGATGTCGAGCGCCATGGCGTTTTCGAAGGCGTCGAAGGTGGCGATGCCGCGCGGCAGAATGGCGGCCTCCTCGTTCTCGTAGTAGCGGCGCGCCAGATCGACAATGCGGCGTCCGGCCTCCAGGAAGAGCGCCTTGCGGTCGGCATGCGTGGCCACAATCGTGCCGTTGCCCGGCAGCGCAAGACCGAGCGCTTCGGTCAGGCAGTTCATCGAATTCGCCGTAAACATGCCCGAACAGCTACCGCAGGTGGGGCATGCGGAGCGCTCCATCTGGTTCGAAAACTCGTCGCTGACCTTCGGGTCGGCGGCGGCGATCATTGCGTCCACCAGATCGACCGAACGCACCAGGTCGCCCTGCTGCACCTTCCCGGCTTCCATCGGGCCGCCCGAAACGAAGATCGAGGGGATATTGAGGCGCAGCGCGGCCATCAGCATTCCCGGCGTGATCTTATCGCAGTTGGAAATGCAGACCAGTGCGTCGGCGCAATGCGCGTTGACCATGTACTCGACACTGTCGGCGATCAACTCGCGCGAGGGTAAACTGTACAGCATGCCGCCGTGGCCCATCGCGATGCCGTCGTCGACGGCGATGGTGTTGAACTCCTTGGCCACGCCGCCGGAGCGCTCGATCTCGCCGGCTACCAACTGTCCCAGATCCTTCAAGTGCACGTGTCCGGGAACAAATTGCGTGAAAGAATTGGCCACGGCGACGATCGGCTTGCCGAAGTCGCCATCCTTCATTCCGGTGGCGCGCCAGAGACTGCGTGCGCCGGCCATATTACGGCCGTGAGTGGTGGTACGGGAACGGTAAACAGGCATGGTGGGTACCCTTTTAAGATACCAAGCGAGGCCCGTCAGCCGCGACTTACGCGATGTGGTACAGCATCACGTACACCACCACCCCGGTGACACTCACGTACAGCCAGATCGGCAGCGTCCAGCGCGCGATCTTGCGGTGCATTTCGTAGCGCCCGCCCAGGCCCCGCCTCAGAGTAATAATCGCCAGCACCGGTACTGTCGCCGCCAGCACGGTGTGGGTGAGCAGAATCGCGAAGTATACGGTGCGCAGCGCCTCGCCCTCGTGCCCGAACGGTGTCGGCTTACCGCCCTTCGCGATGTGGTAAGTCAGATAACACACCAGGAACAGGCACGACGTGCCGAACGCGGTCAGCATCACCTTGCGATGCTGCTCGATTTTTCGCTGCCGGATCAGCACATAAGCCCACACCAACAGCACCGCGGAGAGCGCGTTGAGAGTCGCATTGATGGAAGGCAGCCAGCCGATCATGAGCTTTCCTTTTGCACTTGCCGTATGTCATGCAGCAGATTCTTGGGGAAGCCATCGTCGGCCGAAATGTAGTATCCGCGAATGCGCCTCTTCCTATCCACCAGCACGAAGCGCGTGCTGTGGCTCATCGAGCCATCCACATTATTCATCTTGAACGCGTTGACGCCCAGGTCATTGAGCTTCTCCATCTCGCCTGTGAGAAAATACCAGCGCGAGAAGTCCGCCTTGAAATGGGCCGCATACTTGGCCAGCACCGGAGGAGTATCGCGCGCCGGATCCACCGTGAAACTCACCAGCTTGACCTCCGGCGTACTCTGCGTCGAATTCTGTATGCCGCGCATCTGGTGGCTCATCATCGGGCAGGGACCATCGCACGTCGTATAAATGAAATTCGCCACCCAGACGTGCCCATCCAGGATGTGACTGTCGAAGGCTTGATCCGCCTGCGTAGTCAATTGAAATTGCGGAATCTGTCCCAATACGGGCAGGGGAGTGACCTTCGCGCACCCCGCCAGCCCCACCGCCGCCATCACCGCCAAGAGCGCCCTCATGCCGCCGAGCGCGTGGATTTCTGCGCCGCCAGCATCCCGCTCAGCAGCAGCAGCGCGATGCCAAACGCCGCCGTCACCACCAGGCTTTCCGCCGCTCCCGGAGTCGCATTGGGCAGATGCAGCGTGTGATTCAACAGCGCCACCGAGTACGTCATCGGATTTCCCCACATCAGCGCCTTCACCACGCCGTGCGCCGTGGCCATCGGGAACAGCGCGCCAGACACCATCCACATAGGCACCAGCAGGAGCATCATGACGCCGTGAAACGCGGCGGTGGAATCCATCTTCCATGCGATTGCAAAGCCCAATCCGGTGAGCGTGAAGGAAATCAGGAACATCGCCGCCAGCACCGGCACAATCTCCGCCAAACCGATCGACACGCCCGCCAGCGGAGCGAAAATCAGGAGCATCAGCCCCTGAATCCATCCTAACGTAGCCGACCCCAGAATCTTCCCCAGCACCAGACTGGTCCGCGGCGCCGGGCTCACCAGCATCGAAAGCAGGAAGCCCTCGCGCCGGTCCTCGATAATCGAAATCGTAGAGAAGATCGCCGAGAACATCACCGTCAGCACCAGCGTGCCCGAGTAGTAGCGAGCCAGGTCGTTTGACCCATAGCCCATCAGCAGCCAGAAAATCAGCGGCGACGCCACCACGCTCATCACGCGCGAGCGCTGCCGCCAGAACCGCACCATCTCTCTCTGCCAAAGTGTCGCCGCAGGCAACAGAAAGCTATTCAATGGACGCCCCCGTTTCCCTCACGAACACATCCTCGAGCGAAGGCTTATGCAGCCCCACCGAATCCACCGACCCGGGGAACGCCTCCACCACTTCCGCGATGAAGCGGTGACCGTTGGCGATTTCCACCACCACACGCCCGTCCCGCACCAAAGTCGTCGCGCCGAAGCGCTGCCGGATCCCCGCCGCCAAACCCTCCGCGTCGCCCGCTTCCAGCACCACCACGTCCCCGCCGATCCTCGCCCGCAATTCCGCCGGACTCCCCTGCGCCACAATCTTCCCCTCGTGCAGCAGCACCAGGCGGTCGCAGCGATCGGCCTCGGCCAGAATGTGCGTCGTCAGTAGAATAGTCACGCCTTCATGCGTGCGCAAGTCCTCGATATGCTGCGAAAGTTCGCGCCGCGCCGCCGGATCCAGCCCCGTCGATGCCTCGTCCATCAGCAGCACCTTGGGCTTGTGCAATAGCGCTTTGGCAATCTCCACCCGCCGCCGCAGGCCGCCCGACAGCGTCTCCACCAAATCCTTGCGACGCTCGCCCAAACCCAAACGCTGCATGGCGCTTTCCATGCGCTCGCGCAATAGCGCTCCACTGAGCCCGTGCAAATGACCCTGCGCCCGCAGATTTTCTTCCACGGTCAGCGCCTTATCCAGGCTCTGGGTTTGGAATACTACGCCGACGGCGCGCCGCACGCTCGCCGGGTCCCGCGCCACGTCGTGGCCCGCGATCTCCGCGCGCCCCTCTGTCGGAACCATCATGGTGGAGAGTATGCGGAAGAGCGACGATTTACCGCCGCCGTTAGGCCCCAGCAAACCGAAAATTTCACCCGCTTTGACGTCGAAACTGACTGCTGAGAGAGCGACTCGGTCCCCGTAGCGATGTGTCAGGTTTTGGACCGCGATCACAGTCCCGGCCTGTCCAACAGCATCAGGCTGTAGATGAGCGGCAGGTACAGCACAGACGTCAGGAGCACCGCGCGGGCGCGAGCCAGCGTACGGTCCAGAGCCACCCGAATTCCGGAATACAGATACACCAGGCCCAGAATCAAGGCGCCGATGAAGTAGATGCGCCCCGTCATTCCCAGCATGCTCGGCACTACGCTTACGGGAATCAAGGTCAGGCCGTAGATCACGATCTGCCGGGCGGTGCTGCGGCAATCCGGCTCCACCACCGGCAGCATCTGTATACCGGCGCGCGCGTAGTCATCCTTATACATCCACGCAATCGAGTAGAAGTGCGGGAACTGCCAGAGAAACAGAATTGCTCCCAAAACCCATGCTTCCGTAGTGATCGTGCCCGCCGCCGCCGCGAAGCCGATTATCGGCGGCATCGCCCCAGGGACGGCGCCCACGGTGGTGCTCCACCAGGTGCGCTGCTTCATCGGCGTGTACAGGAACAGATAGCTCGCCAGGGTAAACGCGCCAATCAGGCCGCTCAGAAGATTCACGCCCAGCCACAACTCCACGAAGCCCGCCACCGCCAGCACGATACCGAATGCCAGTGCGCGGCCCGCAATCAGCCTGCCCGAAGGCAGAGGACGCCCCGCTGTGCGATTCATCTTCAGATCGGCCGCGCGTTCGTACCATTGGTTGAGCGCGGCAGTGCCCGATGCGATCAGGCCTGTGCCCAGGATGGTGTGTAGCAGCAACATCCAGTTGATGTCTTTCCAGGCATGCGAGGGCATGCCGAAAAAATATCCGATCCCCGTGCTCATGAGGATCAGCCAGGTGATCCGCGGCTTGGTCAATTCGATGTAGTCGCGCATTAAGCCGTGACCATTCCTCCCTGCACTTGAAATACGCCGGGCCGAGCCAGCATAGCGAGCGCAACCCCTGCGCCCACGGCCAGCGAACCCACGGCAACATGCGCCACCGTAAACAGCACCATCATCGGCATCGGCTGCGGGGCTTCCAAATACGCCACCCGCGCCATCATTGCGCCGATTCCCAAAAATACTTGCGAGAACGTCACGGAAAGCAGCAAAGTCGCGGGACGCCGGACCGCCGCATTGTCCAAATTCTGCATCAGGAGGCCGAGCCCAGCCCACATCACCAGAATCGTCGCCAACACCGCGCCGCCAATGTGTGCCGCCGGAGCCACTACCTGATAGCGAACGCCGGCGCCCAGGATGGTCTGCGCGAACAAAGCCACCGTACAAATGACCGACGGCATGTGCCAGGTGTTCACCGGCCCAAACCCGCGATACAGCCCGACACAAATCGCAATAATCAATACGAAAAAGATCTGCCCGAGCGCAGCGTGAGCGATGGTAGCCCAAGCGGGAGTTACAAACCTAACAGCGATCCCGCCCAACCCAGCCTGAGCGGTGACCACAACCACGCCAGCCCATGCCAGACGCTTGAGTGTCTTCTCTGCGCTTTCTCTGCGTTCTCTGCGCCTCTGCGTTGAATGGACCCCCAACGCCAGTCCCACCGTCAGCAATCCAACCAATACCGCCAGAGCCCGGTGAGCAAATTCGTATCGAATCCCGCCCTCTAAAGTCGGCACCAGTCGTCCATACGACAGAGGCCAATCAGGCACAGACAAAGCAGCATCGTTGCTAGTAACCAGCCCGCCGGCGATCACCAGCCCGAAGGTACAGCACGCCACGAACACCGCGTAGCGGCGTAACCAGAGAGGACCCACGTTGTTAAGATGCATGGAACGTGGGGCAGGCTTCCCGAAACCTGCCCCTTTTTTCTCTATCCTTTATAGGAAAAATCTACAGTCTTGCTTTCCTTCGCCCCCACCGTGACCGTCTGCTCCATCGGCCCGTACTTCTCGTGCCAAGTCTGGATGACGTAGGTCCCTGGAGGCAATCCCTTTATTGTAAACGACCCGTCGTCTCCCGTCACGGCGAAGAAGGGGTTCGACACTACCCCGATATACGCGCGCATCCACGGATGCACGTTGCACTTCACCGGGATCATGACTTCCTGGCGGCCGAAACTCTTCGTCAGCGGAGCCTGCCCAGGCGATTGCGATTCGTTCCAATCCGCATTCACCTGCGGTTGCGGGTGGATATTGTGATTGGTGGCGTCGCTCGTCTTGATTTCGAAGTTCTGCCCCGTCATCAGGCCGATCACACGCGGCTGGTACATGCAGCCGTGCTGATCCAGCGTCGTGGTTCCCGCCGGTACCGCCCATGTCTTATCCGCCGGCAGCCCGGATTTCACCCACACGAACGCATTCTTCAACGTCCCGTTGGCATTCACCACCACTTCCTCGCTCTTCACCGGAGCGCCCGCATGCGCTCGCTCGCAAACCGGGTTCGCCGACATATCGAGCGTCGCCATCTTGGGCTTCTCTCCCGCGAAGGCAACCTTACCGGTGACCGTGCCGCCGTTGGCTTCGTCGGGAGTCGCCGTCCCGCCGCCGCCCGCTGCTGCCGCCGGCGCCTCGGTCTTCGCCACGTCCGCGGGTTTGTCCCCGCCGCAGCCCGCCAGCGCCAGCGTTCCCGCCAGCGCCAACCCAATCCAAGTCTTCTTCATTGCCGTCAACCCTCCTTGAGTTCGATTGCTACTTCGCGCCCGCACTGCTGCGCAGCCGCCCTAATTCTTCCGGTGTGAACTGGAACATGTAGCGGACCAGCAGGTCCGCGTGGTCTTTGTTGTATCCGTTGAAACTCGGCGGCGTCGGACCGGTGAAAACGTTGTGCCCGTTCTCCATACGGAACAGCCCGCTCGGCATCGCAGTGCCAGGACTCATCAGCGCCGGATCCAGCATCCACCGCTTGGTCCAGCCCGGCTTCAGCCGTTCCCGCGCCACCGTGAAGTTCGGCGCCGTCGCCTTGGAATCGTGCTTGGCGTCGCCCGTCATATGGCACTTCAAACACGGAGCGCCTTCGCTCGTGAAAAGGTTCCGTGCCATCGTCCGCTCGGTCTCGCTCAGCGGCTCCAGCTTCTCAGGGATGAATGGCTGCGCCTGCGAACTCAGCGCCTCGAAGAAGCGTACGAGCTTGCGGATTTCGCCGTCGCTGAAGCTGAACGTCGGCATGCGCGCCTTCAGATACTGCCGCACGCCATCGCGATTGGTGTCCGTCTCGCTGAGCGCGGGATTATTCAGGAAGCGCATCAGCCACTCCGGATTGACGCGCGAGCCTTCGCCGATTAGCGTTGGCGGACGCTGGTCCTTCCAGTCCGGATCCTGATATTTGGTCATCCCGTCGAAGGTTGTGGACTGCCCCACATGGACCTTGTGGCAGCCCATGCAATTGTACTTGCGGATCACCCACCAGCCGTCGATGATGTCCTGCCGCGCATCCGTCGGATTGTAGAAGTACCGCGCCGGCACGCTCGCATCCACGCTCCCGGTGAGGAACGTCGTCACCGCATCGATCTCCGGCTTACTCAAGTTGAAGTTCGGCATCTTCAGCCGGTCCTGCTTGGCCTTTTCCTTGCCGGTGTCATAAACCGCCGGATTCTCCAGCTTGTGCTCGAAGAAGCCTTTATGCGTGTACCACTCTTCCGCCTCCGCCTTGTGACCCAGCAGCGCGAAGTCCAACCGCTCGATCGGCTTCGAACCTTCCTTCGTCAGCTCCGTGCCGATGCGCTGCTCTTCCTCCAGTCCCGAGATCTCGTGGCAGCCCGCGCACCCGTAATTGCGGACCAGCGCCAGTCCCTGATTTTTCAGGTTGGCGTCGTCCATATAATCGGCGGCGGCGTACGTCTGGTTGTCATGCTTGCGCGTCATCAGGTAGGTCGCGATGTCGCGCGCCTCGTCCTCCGTCAGCCGCAGACTCGGCATCGGAGTCATCTGCTGTACCTGCAACTCGTGCCCGTCGTTGGGGCACTTGGAGTGCTCCAGGTCGAACACGTACGGCAATCCCTTGGCCTGGTAATCCGCCGCCGTCAGGTCCTTCTTCTCGAACGTGCAATACGGCGCCGACCTCTGCCGCGGATTATGCACCCAGCGCACCAGGTAATCGTAATTCGCCTTCTCGCCCTCGCGGCTCAAGTTGGCGCTGAACGTCCCGCCCTGCTTGCCCGTGCCTTCGCCCATGGAGTGGCACGCCATGCAGCCGCGCGTTTCGAACGCCTCTTGCCCGCGCGCTGCATCGCCCTGTTTTTGCACCGGCAAATCGGCCTTCACGCCGCTCTGCCAGACGAATGCCGAAATCGCGCGGATCTCTCCATCGTCCAAACGGAAGGTCGGCATCTTGGTGCCGGGACGCCATTGGTGCGGATCCTTCAGCCACACCGGAATCCACTCCTTCTTCAACTTGACGCGTGCTTCTTTCAAACTCGGCCCGATCTTCTTCACTTCCCTGATCAGGCTCCGCGAGCGCATATCGAGTTGCTCGATCTTCGCGTCAATTCCGCTGGCCCGCACCTTCAAGTCGTTGGAATGCGCCAGCAGCCTCTTCGCCTCGTCGTCGCTGGTCTTCGGGCTGTTGGCCTTCTGCTCGTCGAACCCGGCCTCGCGCTTCCACTCCGCCTTCTGTTGCGTCAGAGTGCGAATCTGTTGGTTCACACTCGAGATTTCGTCGGCCTCGCGGTCAAAGGCCTCGTAGCGATGGCAGCCCATACAGCCGCGCAGCCGGAAGATCTCGCGCCCCGCATTCAGGGTATCGGCCATCTCCGTGACCGCTTCCTTCGCGTGGCATTGCTGGCAGCCCGCCTCGATATTCTCCTTATGATGCAGCGGCCATAACCAGAATTTGTTGTACCCGTGCGATTTCTCTACGCTCGATAGCGCCGCCCCGTTGCCGCCGTGGCACGGAGTGCAGCCGAACTTCTCGGGATCGTGGAGCTTCAGCAATTCCTTATTCGGATGGCTGCTGAAGACTTGCTCTCCGCCCATCGCCGCCTTGGTGATCGCCACCGGTTCGCGCGTTCCCAAATGGCAGCTCTCGCAACGGTCCACCAGGTCCACGTCCTTCACGTGAATCTGGCGTATGCGGATATCGAATTTATCCAGCGAGTTCTGTACCGCGCCGATCGTCGAAGTGCTGGCCTCTGCGATCCGGTCGGACAGGTATTTGTCGCGCTGCGTCCGTAATTCCGTGGCCTGCTTCATCAGATCCACGCGCTGTTGCAGCAGCTTCGCCTTCTCGTCCTTCCAGGCCTGCAACTGGTCGCTCATGGCCTTGAAGTCCATGCTGCGCTTCTGCGGTTCGCCCGGCAGCGCCACATCGTGCTTCTCCGCGCGCAGCCCTAAGATTTCCTTGCGCAGAGATTCCTTCGAACTCTCGCTATGCGACACCTCGATCTGGTAGGTCAGCGACCCTATGTGGCTGCGGACCTCCTGGAAGGGATCGTTCAACGCCAGGATATTCGGCACCAGTTCCTGGTTGATCTTCTTATCGATCGCCGACGCCGCCGGCGTCGCGGCCTTCTCGGCGACATTCATCTCGCCGTCCAGCCGCCGGTATTCCGACGAGGCCCGGATCTGTTTCTCGACCTCCGCCTCGCCTCCCGCCGCGGTTTTCAAATAGCGCGAGTACGCCTTAACGAAGCGCGCCTGATAGCCCTTCCACGGGCGTATGCCATACATCTCGTCCCACAGCCCCCACGCCAGCGTCAGCACCAGCAGCGCCGACGAGATCATCAGGGGCTTACTCAACGAGGAGTGGACAACCGGATCCTTCTCTTGATCGCTCATATGTTGAACCACGGGCTTACCAACACGTACTTGATGCGGAACAGCAGCCGGATCAGAATCTTCACCGGCAGCGAGAGCATGGTCACCAGGAAAATCTGCATCACGGTGTACTGTAGTACGCTCATGCGCGCGTAAATCTTGCGGTTGAAGGCTGTCCGCGTAATCAGTTTATGGAGCCCGATGGCTGCAGCCACGCAATACGCCCCCACCACAACGGCGCCGAAGATGAACTTCGGCCACATCCCGTGGATGCCGAAAATATCCGGCAGATCGCGGTTTACTTCGAAGATCAGCCGGTTGTGGTCCCACGTGGTCCCCGGCCAGAACCACATCCAGCCCGGACCGCGAATCAACGTGCCGATCACGATCATCGACACCCACAGCACGATGAACCCGAAGATGAACGTCAGAATCGCCCACTTCCGCTGCTTGAAAGTGTAATAGCCGTTGCCCAGCGGGTTGGTGTCGATATAGGGGATCACCATCAGCCCGATGATGATCAGCGAAGGCATCACTACGCCCGACATCCACGGATCGAAGTACACCAGCATTTCCTGCAGCCCGAGGAAATACCACGGCGCCTTCGAAGGATTCATCGTCAACGTGGGATTCGCCGGCTCTTCCAACGGCGCGTTCAAAACGATCGACCACACCGTCAGTATGATCGTCAGGATGATCGCGGCCAGAAATTCGATACGCAGCAGATAGGGCCAGACGTGCACTTCGCGCGCCCATTCCGGACGCCATGGCTGCGTCTTTCTATGATGCGTCTTGGCCATCTCGGGGTTGCCCTCGAGCTGCGCGATCAGCCGATCGTTCGCGAAACTCTGCCGCAGCCCGTACCAGGTGTAGAACGGCACCACCAGCAATAACAACACGATCGGCACATTGTCCGCCGTGCTCAGGATTGTCCAAAGTTGATTCAGATCCATGGCTAGACCTTTTTAGGCTCCTTAATCTCGCTCTCCAGCATCATCGGCGCCGGACCCGAAATTCCGCCGTCCTTGCGAACCCGCCAGAAGTGCACAATCATGAACAGGCTGGCGATAATCGGAATCGCCACGCAGTGCCAGATGTAGGCGCGCAGCAGCGCATTCGAATCCACAATCGAGCCGCCCAGTAAGCCGAAGCGCACGTCGTTGAATGCTGTCATGCCCATCTGCGCTCCGAAGGGTCCGTCATGCCCCAGCAACGGAGTGGCGCGCGCCATGTTCGTGCCCACGGTGACCGCCCAGAAGCCCAGCTGATCGTCGGGCAACAGGTATCCGGTGAAGCTCAACAACAGCGTCAACACCAGCAGCAGCACGCCTACCACCCAGTTGAACTCGCGTGGTTTCTTGTACGACCCGGTGAGGTACACGCGGAACATGTGCAGTTCCACCATGATCACCATCAGGTGCGCGCCCCAGCGATGCATGTTGCGCAGCAGCTTGCCGAACGGGACGTCGCTTTCCAGATATAGGATGTCGCGGAACGCCACGACCTTCGAAGGATGGTAGTAGAACATCAGCAGCGTGCCCGTGAACACCAGCGTGATGTACACGAAGAACGTCATGCCGCCCATACCCCAGGTATAGTCGTAGGCCACCGCGTCGCGGTTGATCTTCGCCGGATGCAGGTGTAGGAAGACGTTGCTGAGCACGCCCAGCGCGCGGCTGCGCGGCGTCTCGTCGTGCTTCACCCGCAGGATACTTTTCCAGACGTCGGTCTTCTCCGGCGCCTTCACCGTTTCTTTCAGTTCCTCGACGGCGCGCGTCTGTACCGCCTTGGCGTCGGCTAGAACCGTGGCGAGTTTCTTTTGGCCGCCGCCGTTTCCATTGCCGTCGCCGCTGCCGGCTCCATTGCCGGCCGCGCTTCCATTCGTACCGTTGGTTTCAGGCATGATGACTCCTCAGCCTCCGATTCACTTGACCGCGCCTCTTCAAACGTGCGCCCTAAGCCCGCGCCCTAAGCTCGAATGATCGCGCCCGGGTCGTTGAACTGGCTCGGCTCTCCCTTAGGCCAGCGGTATACGTGGCTCAGGTCCACCACGATCTGGCCCTCGGGATCCAACTCGACGTGCGCCCTGTCCATCGGGCGCGGCGCCGGACCCTCGAAATTGATCCCTTCGGGGTCATAGCCGCTGCCGTGGCAAGGACACTTGAATTTGTTCTCGCTGGCTTTCCAGTCCGGTGTGCAGCCCAGGTGCGTGCAGATCGCCGAGATCACAAAGACTCCCTCGGTGTTCCGTACCACCCATATTCGGTACTGGTTCTGAAACTTCGTATCCACCCCGAAGCCGAAATCCGAGGGATATCCGATGCGGAATTTCACCTTCGGTTCGTACAGCGCGCGTGGATAGAAAAAGCGCAGAAACATCAGCAGATTCACGCTCAGTGTGCCCAACACTGCTGCCATTACGAACTTCCGCCTGCGCGCAATGACCTTGCCTTCGTCCGCTTCTTCGCTTTTGGAGAATATGGATCGGAGCGCCCGACCGAGGGACGGCTTCGCCCCTGGTGAAGGAGTTGTTGCGGACCCGGCGGGCTCTAACGTAGAATTCGCCATCTTGTCCCCTGTCCGGAATTGCTCCGGAACTTTCCTCTGATTGCACAGCCCAGCCAAACGCTGGAACCCTCACCCCGTGCTCAGAACCGGCAAGATAGCAAGCTTGGCGCGGCCGCCTGGCTGCTACATCAAAAAATTGAGTGGAAAATGGAAACGCCCTTGGTCCCTGAAGCCCTTATCCCCTCACCGGTGTCCCTCGCATCGAAATTTGCATTCCCAGACGACTGAGTCAGCAATTTTATACCACCGCAGTTAACTTTTTGCAACCTCGGCAGATTCGGATTCTAAATAACCCCTTGCTTTCGACGCTCGCCCGGTGCTGTACTCGCCCATGCGTTTCGTGCGTCCGATGTACCATACGAGTTACAGATGCGTCTCGTCGGAGTCTCCACATTCATCGCTGTCTTCTCAGCGATTCTCTGCGCCCAGGCGCAGCCCGAAGTACGCTCGCTCGACCTCAACGGGCGCATCATACACTACGAGGTCCGCGGCGGCTACGCCGTGGTGGAAGGCGACATCATTATCGGCACTGCCGCCGATGCCGAGGCCGCGGCGCAGGCCGACTCCGACAAGTCCCCGCGCCCCCGCGCCGTCATCCTCAACTTCCATACGGCGAATCCGCAGATGTGGCCCAAGGCCATCATGCCGTACGCCATCGATAGCGACGTGCCCAATCAGCAGCGAATTCTGGACGGCATCAATCAGTGGAATTCGCGCACGCAGTTCCAGATCGTGCCGCGCACCAATCAGGCCAATTACGTCCGCTTCATTCGCAGCACCACGCTCGACGCCGCCTGCTCCTCGTTCCTCGGCATGATCGGCGGAGGACAGGCGATTCAAACCACCGACGGCTGTAGCGCCGGTTCTGTCACCCACGAACTCGGCCACGCCTGGGGCATTCACCATGAGCAGGTGCGCGCCGATCGCAACGGCAATGTCACCGTCCTCTACCAGAATATGGACAAGCGCTTCGTCAGTAACTTCGACCAGTCCAGTTCCACCCACGATTCCGGTTACTACGATTTCGATTCCATCATGCATTACCCCGCTTCCGGCTTTACCCGCAACGGCCTGGACTCCATGGAGACCGTGCCGGTCGGCATCCCCATCGGACAGCGCCTGCAACTCTCCGCCGGGGATATCGATGGCATCTCGCGCACCTACGGCTTCACTCCGATCCAGACCACCATTGCGAGCGTTCCCAACGGACTCCTGCTTACGGTCGATGGCGTCAGCGTCACTACTCCCAAGGCCTTCACCTGGGCGCCCGGCAGCACCCACACCGTGACCGCGCCCGCCTTTGCCGGAACCGCCGATCCGCGCTACGTCTTCGTGCGCTGGAGCGATAGTCCGGACATCAGCCACACTATTACGGCCGACCCCAATCGGACCGTCTATCTCGCCATCTATCAGGCACAGCATCGCTTCTCCTACGATGTGAGCTCCGGCTCGGGCACGGTAACCGCCGCCCCTGCGCCGGTGGACGGCTATCTTCCCGATCGCCTGCCGGTGCGAATTACCGCCACTCCGTCCGCGGGCAGCAGCTTCATCCGCTGGAATGGGACCACCAGTTTGTCCGCATCGAACAACAGCGTCTCTAACCCCGACGCCATCGTGCAGGTGGCAGTCGCGAACACACAGTACCTCGGTACCTTCACCAATCAGTCGATCACTACCGTCAAATCCAATCCGCCGGGACGCACCGTCATCGTGGACGGCGTTTCGTACCTGACGCCCGCCAACTTCGCATGGGCGCAAGGGAGTTCGCACTCAATGATCGTCACCGAGTCGCAGACCTTCGGCAACAATACCGTGCACCATGAATTCACGTCCTGGGAAGATGGCAGTACCGCGAACATTCGCACGGTGCAGGCCGGGAGCGCGCCTTCGTTCACCGCGACCTTCGCATCCAAGTATTTGCTCACCACCTCCGTCAGCGGCTCCGGACGCATCACTGTCTCACCCTCATCGTCCGATGGCTACTACGATGCCGGTAGCGAGGTGAAGATCACCGCCATTCCCAATGCCGGTTTTGCGCTGCGCTACTGGCTCGGCGATTTCGCCGGCGGAACGCTCGAGCAGACCGTCGCCATGAACGACCAGCACTACGCCGTCGCGGTCTTCGGTACTCCGCTTCCGTTCACAGTCCTCAGCGCCGCCAGCTTTCTGGGCAATCCGCAATTCGATGCCACCGGTTTCGTGGTGGCGCCTGGCGAGATCATCACCATCTTCGGCAGCAATCTCGGACCCGCCATCCTGACTACCGCGCAACTCGATTCCACCGGCAAGGTCGGCACCTTGCTGGGCGGCACACGAATCCTCTTCGATGGCGTTCCGTCGCCGATCGTCTACACCTCGGCCAATCAGGTGAGCGCCATCGTCCCGTTCGCGGTCGCAGGCAAAACCAGCACCATCGTGCGCACGGAATTCAACGGAGTCCTCACCGCCGCCGTCACCATCAGCGTCGGCGAAACCGCTCCCGCGCTGTTCACTTCCAATGCCTCGGGAAGCGGCCAGATTGCCGCGCTCAATCAGGATTACGGCGTCAACTCCCCATCGCGTCCCGCCGAACCCAACACGGTCTTGCAACTCTATGCCACCGGCGGCGGGCAGTGGACCGAGGCCATCGCCGATGGCGCAATCGCCGGCGCGCACCTGGTAGCGCCGAAGGCCCCGGTATACGCGAGCGTGGGCAAACTTCCCGCCCAGATCCTCTACGTCGGCACCGCTCCGGGCCTGGTCAATGGAGCGCTGCAAATCAACATCCTCCTGCCCAAGGAACTGATCGGAGGACCGGCCGTCCCCATACAGATCTCCGTGGGCAACCAATCCAGTGCCCCTGGCACCACGCTCGCAGTGAGGTAGAACTCTCGCCGCCCGCGACCCCAATCCCGCCCGCGACCCCAATCCCGCCCGCGACCCCAATCC
>JBDTPR010000068.1:0-15774 GCA_039932635.1 Candidatus Solibacter sp. | reverse complement strand
GCTTCTACAGGGCGAAAGTGGAACTCACGTGGCCCGAGTGGCGTGAGATCGTGGACTCGCTTCCGCCGGGCCCCCTGCGGGACCGAATCGGAGCCGCCGACGGCAAGGCTGTGCAGAAGGATCTCCAACGGGGGATTCTGTCCGATGCCTTGGCACGTGGCGAAACGATCACGGGAGTGTCGCTTGTAAAGGGGCACCACGTGCGGCTAAGGTGAGGACTCTTGGGCTGGGCCGCGGTAGAGGTCCGTGGGATCGATGAAGATCAGTAGCTGGCCGGATGTACAATAATCTACAATAATCCTTGCACAACATCACGGAACTGAGAAACCGATTCACATGGCCATACCAAAACTAAGTGATGAGATCATTGCTGCTGCTATCGAAGGCTTCGAGTCGCAAAAGAGACGTATAGATTCCCAAATCGGCGAACTCCGCGCGATGCTGCCCGGTGGCAGAACCGACGGAACCGCCACACCGGAAGCACCCAGACGGAAGCGCAGAGTCAGTGCCGCCGCCCGTCGCCGTATGGCAGAA
Organism: Candidatus Solibacter sp.; assembly: GCA_039932635.1. Classification (GTDB taxonomy): domain Bacteria; phylum Acidobacteriota; class Terriglobia; order Bryobacterales; family Bryobacteraceae; genus Solibacter. Next base: position 15,240 of record JBDTPR010000068.1, on the reverse strand, counting down.
GGCCAAAGAAAACGATGGGCGGGCATAAAGGCGGGATCTAAGGAGGTGGGATCCACGACCGGATCGGAAGCCGCAAAACCCAAGCGGAAGATCAGCGCCGCCGGCAGGCGTGCCATTTCTGAGGCGACGAAGCGCCGTTGGGCGCTCAAACGGGCCGAAGCCGCGAAGAAGGCTCCGAAAGCGGCGAAGAAGACAGTCGCCAAGGCAACCGGAAAGGCCGCTACGGCGGAAGCTGTTGCTCAGTAGGCTGTACGCCCAGCTTCAGGAGGAACCGGAATCTGTAATTCGAATCTCCGTACCACTCCGGTTGCGGTCAAAGCGGCAGATCCGGTCTTGTGCCCTGCTTACGCGGGGAGAGTCTCGCGGAAGAGTTCCGACGGAGTTTTTCAAAGCCGCCAGAGCCGTAACTGGCGCGCAATCCGTGACACCGCGCTGCGGGTTACTTCACCAAGGCGCAGAGAAGTCTCAAGCGGGTCTCAGAAGCCAAGCGCGTTTGTGGGGCGGCCAGGGAACCCACGACGTCCAGCTTGGGCATCTGGGTAATCGTTTGTTTTAAATAACATGGATGCGCATGGCGTTGATTCAGGGTATGGAAAACGCCAATAAAACGATAGTCGGTTTCCGCGGGCTTGCTAATGGAGGGTAAATGGAGGGTATGGCGAAGCAGAAACTCGGGTCCCGCGGTTCAGCCAAGTTCGCCGCCTTCGCTCTCGAGGCTCCGTTCGATTATTCCGGGTTCTTCGATTCTGCAGTGACATGCGCAGGTGCCGTGACCAAAGTCACTCCAACACCGGGCGATCGCGCGTAGTATGAAACTGGGAGCTTAGAAAGCACTTCATGAAACTGCGACTTCAAGGCAATTCGGTGCGGCTGCGGCTGAAGCGGTCCGAAGTAGCTTGCCTGCGCGACCACGGACTGGTGGAAGAGCAGGTGGATTTCGGCGGCGGTGAGGTGTTGACTTACCGGCTGCGAACCACGGAAGCCCCAGGGCCTGTGCGCACGGAATTCGGCCAGGGAACAATTGCGGTGCTGGTGCCGTCAGAAGCCGCGCGTGCCTGGGCTGATTCCGATGAGGTTGGCGTGTACGCTCAGTCGGGGGCTGTCTCGATCGCAATCGAAAAAGACTTCCGCTGCCTCACCCGGACTGATGAGGAGCAGGAGCGCGACTCCTATCCGCATCCGGGCCTTCCTTGTGAACCGCGTCTCTAAAGGAACCAGAACTATGCCTATCGTCATTGGAGCCAAACGCGAGAGCGGTTTCACAGATCCCATCGGAATGCTCGCCGATTGCCATCGTCGAGTGGAACGCTTTCTCGATGTGCTGGTTCTGGTCGCCGAGCGCGCGCATGGCCAGTCGCTCACGGAGGAACAGCGTAGCGCCTTCGATACTGCGCTGCGCTATTTCCGCGAAGCGGCGCCCAAGCACACGGCCGACGAGGAAGAGAGCCTGTTCCCACGGTTGCGCAGGCTGGACGGAGCGGCCCTGGCGGAGGTGCTGGCGCGGGTGGACACGCTGGAGGAAGAACACGTGTGCGCCGACCGGGCCCACGCAGAGGCTGATCGGTTGGGCCAATTGTGGTTGCGGGAGGGCAGCCTTTCACCGGATGGGGCCTCGCGACTGATTGCGGTCGTCAAAGGCTTGCGGGAGATGTACCGCCATCACATCGCGGTGGAGGAGAGCGAAGTCTTCCCGGCCGCGGCAGAGGCGCTCTCGGCCGCCGACCACGCGGCGATCGGGAGCGAAATGGCGTCCCGGCGGCACATTGCCACCGAAAAACAACTACCTTCCGCTCGCTGACGCCACACGCCAATACTCGGGCAAATCCCGCTTGGTGTCCAGGAGAATTTCGTAGATGGCCTTCCGGTCCGCGGCCGTCAGTCGCGCGTACGCCGGCGTCTGGTCCGCTCCGGACAAGACTTCCCAAAGCCGCCGATAGATTCGGTCCCGGACCATGATCGGTAGCCCGTCGAATGCCTCCGAATAGATCAGGAAGCTGCACGGGTAGCGGAACATACGTCGCGTGAGATCGAATTTACGTAGCGACCGGTTGGCATGGTCGCGCGGCCCGCGCGCCTCGAACTCCTCCGCAAACGCCGAGTTGCCTTTAACGGGCGCTTCGAGCAGCGCCTCATCACTGAACAGCATGTACTTCAGCAATGCCTCGGCGGCATTGTCAATGCGCCTCCGCCCACTGTCGCTGATCTGGTCGTCCGGTTGCTTCAACGCCTGGTTCATTGCCTTCTGATCGCTTAAGGCCAGGCGCGTCTCCCATCCAACGCGCGTTAGCAAATTCGTCATCCGTGTTTGGTGTTCCAGCACCATCAACGCCACAAGATCACTGGAGGGCGCGAGATAGTTGCCGGTGTCGAGCCGGTATTTAAGATCGGTTACGTTCGCACCCTTTTCGCGGTCGAGTTGGTCTGGATGGTCGCGGTCTTCGACGATGACGTTTCCCATATGGCGCTGCGCTCCATGCGTGCCGGTCACGTACCAACCGCCCCAGCGCTGCGAGAGGGGACTCCGATGGTCTGTCACGAAGCCGCCCGCGTTGAAAACCGGCATTCCCGACCGCTCCACAAATACGGATCGCACGACCAACCCCGGGACGCCAAGTGTTCCGCCCGAGGCGTGGCATTGCAGGCACTCGTCACGCCGGTCGACGCGCGGCTTGAGGTCGGGGTCCTGATCCATAGTGTAGAAGATCACGCCCTGACGGGGATCTACTGAAGCGATCTCCAGCACGTCGCCGCCGGGCACCCAGCCGATGAAAACGTCATCCGTAAAGTACAGGGCGCGCGCCGCCCGCGGAGAAATGCGCGGCGCCTGGAAACTAGTCTTGGAATAGACAAGGACCTGCGAAGAGACGGGCACATCGAGCGCCTTCAGGACAGCTTGCAGAAAACCCTGCTGACCCTTGAAGTCCAGCTTTGCTTTTCCCTCGCGCAATTGGCTTTGCAAGCCGGCGACGCGGTCCATAACGGGCGCCGTGTGGTACTGAATGGCCGTGTGGTCCTGAGGAAGGATATAAGAGCCGTCAAAGTCGGCGAAGGCGTAGGCGGCAAGGACGGCCGTCAGTCCGGCGAGCAACCTAAACATGAAACTGGCATCCCATAGTCGCTGTTCTCAGATTAACCTAGAGCCGATTCTACCGACCGTGCGAGTGCTTCCAGCAGTTCTGCGTAGCAGCCCCCGTTCGCGTTTTCCGATAGGTGGGCCAGGCTGCCAACCCAATGTGCGAGATGCCGCTCCAGGAACTCCGCTCGGGCGCGCTTCACGGATTCGAGGTCTGCGTTACCGGCGGCTTCGCAGTGATCCAGCCAGGCCAGGAATTCCAATTGCGTGAGCAGGTGATCGGGCGCTGCCCGCCCGTCGATCTCCAGGCCGAAGTTCTGATAATACAGCTTGTTTTCGAGTACCACGTCGCCGGCCGGCTTATTGAGCAACCAGGCGCTTTCCAGCAGAGGACATCTCGGTTGGGGCAGGCCAGCTTCAAATAGATCGATATACAGCGCGCGAAGGTCTTCGAGCGTGCCGGGCACGATTTCGCAGAGTTCGGCAAAGCGCTCCAGATGACGCTCGTCGGGATACGCAAGTGCGAAGCGGAATACCGCCCAGGTGTTTACTGTGCTCGATACCATATGGTGAAGTACTTTCTGCCATCGCGATCCTGTTGCGAACCGTTCCAGATGGCGACCGCGAACGGCGTCCCCGCCTTCAGATCGGGGACTTGCAGAGTGACGGTCCACTTGCCGGCTGCGTACTGCCCTTGCGCGGGGAACGACTGCCCAGTGCGTTTTGTGGTCTCTCTGCCGCTGGCCTCCATGACGGCGGCGCCGCGCGTCGAATCCCATACGAAGATGTGGACCGGATGCTCGGCATCGCCCATCTGCAGCGAGGGATTTAGATCGCCGGTAACGGGCTTGGCTGGGGTCATGACTGCGCAGGCGTCGGAAAATCGATCCGTAGCCGCCGATTGGGTCACCAGATGCTCGCCCTGCCACGCCCGCTCCGCCTTCGGGAGGGTCACGCTATCGTGAGTTTTGTCGGCCCATTCGAGACGGACGAAGTTACCTGCACCATTATGGATGACCTGTGCCTGGACGGACGCGACCTCGATCGCTGCGGGTGCGTCCGTAGAGTAGAGCGGAGGCGTTCGGTGTAGCGCCAACATCACTGGCGGCGCCGATTTCCATTCTGCGGCCGCCGGGTCGAGCGGGCTCTGCCCGAATACAGCCGCGGAGCAGATCAGCAAGCAAGCAAGGAGTTTCATTCTCTGTGCGCTCCCTGAATCTGAACGAGATCTTCGTGTTTAGGGATCTGATAGCGGACGTGCTCATCGCGGCCGATCAACAGTTGCAGTACCTCGCTCGTACCGCCGTTCTGGGCGCGATGCAACTCAGCTTCGAGTCGCTGGATGACGGGGACCACCTCGTCGCCGAACAGATACTTCAGGTAGTCCATCGGCATGCGTGGATCTTCCAGCACACTCTTCCCGTAATTGCCGGTTCGCGGCGGATTGAAGGGAGGCACGTAGAAAACGTTCGGCTCGGTGCCCTTTTCCGGAAACAGCCCCAGAGCGACTTTGTGGACGTGGACCAGTTTGTGTACTGCCGACATGGGGTCGTCCAGGAAGCCGACGAAGCGTAGCCTGCCGGGACACTGTTTGGCGCAGGCGTTGACCTCTCCCTTCTCGATTCGCGGATAGCAGAAGATGCATTTTTGCGCTTTTCCGAGAAGTTCGTTGAAGTAGATCTTCTTGTACGGACAGGCCTTCATGCAGTAGCGATACCCTTCGCACCGTTCCTGGTCCACCAGCACGATTCCATCTTCGGCACGCTTGTAGATAGCCTTGCGCGGGCAAGCCTCAAGACAGGCCGGGTTCGTGCAATGGTTGCAGAGGCGCGGAAGATAGAAGTAGTAGTTCTCGCCCAGCATGAGCGCGCCGACATCCTCGTCCCAGTTCGGCGAATTGCGTGTTTCTTCCTGCGGCATGGCCTGCAAGCCGCCCTGAAAAAGCCGCTCGGCGTAGTTGTATTCGAAGGTCTGCCCGTAATCTTCCTTGCTGGGCAGATCGGAGGGTCGAAGTTTGCCATCTTCGAAGCCGCCGCCAATCTTGTCCCAATTGCGCGGATAGCCTTGGCCGGGCCGGGTCTCGACGTTGTTCCAGTACATGTAGTCCATTCCGTCGCCGTCGGTCCACAGCTTCTTGCAGGCCATGGTGCACGTCTGACAACCCAGGCACTTGTTGAGATCGAGCACCATCGAGATCTGATGTTGAGGCATGGCTAGGCCTTTCCTTTTCCGGTTCTGCGGATGGCCTGCAGGTCGGCCGCGGTTGGCGTGTACTTCACAATGTCCACCCTCACGTCGCGATTGTTGCCGGTCGGTCCCCAGTAATTGAGCTTGAAGTTGACGTGGCCGTACCCACCTACCAGTTGGGTGGGCTTGATCTTGATCATCGAAGTCGATTGCCAACCGCCCTGCAGGAAGCCTAGGTAGCGCTCCCAGCCGTGATACATGGTCAGGCGCTTGCGCTTCTCGCCAGGCAGGATCTGCACCTTGCTGACGAAGCTGCCGTTATCGTTGAAGACTTTCACCCAGTCGTTGTCCTGTATATTGCGCGCTTTGGCATCGTCCGGATGGATGTAGCAGATCGGGATGCCGCGCTGCAGTCGCAACTGGTAGCGCGCGTCGCGCCACGTGGAATGGATGGACCATCGGCCGTGCGGCGTATTCCAGAAGAACGGATATTTCGCGCTGTCAGAGAGCGGCTCTTTGTAGACCGGAAGTTGCTCGCCGAAATCAAGGAACCAGGGATGGTCCAAATAGAACTGCTGCCGTCCGGTGAGGGTGCGCCAGGGCCGCTTCTCCTCCACCTGGTGCTGGAACGGCGTGTATGCCTGGCCTTCTCTGATCTCGCTATTCCACGCCTCCTCGTCGATCTTCTTGAAGCGCTGCGGATGCTGTTTCAGTTGCTCGAACGTCATGCCCTTGGTCTCAGGCGAACCATCGAGGATGAAGTTGGCCGCATCTTCCGGCTGTTGGAATTTGCCGTTGCCGCTCCACAGGTCGTACGTCTTGGTGAAATCGCGATTCCAGTCGAACTGCTGATCGTGATAGGGCGCCAGCTTCCGCTCGGCCGCAAGCTGCGCCATCTTTTTCGAGAGGTCGCGGAAAATCTCCCAATCGGGTTTGGAGTCGTAGAGCGGGTCGAGGACCTTATTGAAAGGATGCACGTAGCTATGGCAGTCCGTGGTGCTGATGTCCGACTTCTCGTAGTAGCTGGCCGCCGGCAACACGACGTCGGAAAAGAGCGCCGTCGTATCCATGCGGAAGTTCAGATCGACGATGAGATCGAGATCCTTCCACAGAGACTTCAGGATGTACTCGTTGCCTTTCGCCTGGTTCAGGTAGTTGGCGCGCCACACGATGAGCGCACGCGGTTTTTGATCGCGCTTCTTGGGATACAGCGGCATCCATCCGTTTTTGATGCTCTCTTCGATGTAATGCTCGATCGGTTTGCCGTTATAGAGGTGGGGATCTTTGTTGGACGAGTGGACGTAAGTCCAAAGCGTCATGTTCTGCATGCGCTGCTTTTTGGCGCCCTCGGGAAAGGAATACGCCTTGAACCCGCGCTCGGGCCAGACGCGCTCTTGCCCCACGTAATGATTGAAGCCGCCACCGTTCTTGCCGGTATTCCCGGTGAGCGCCACCAGCAGGATCAAAGAGCGGTTGATGAGGTCGTTGTGGAACCAGTGGTTGAGGCCGGCGCCGTGAATGATCATGGCCGGTTTGCGAGTGGCAAACTCGTGCGCGAACTGTTCAATGTCGTTGAGCGCAAGACCTGTAGTTTGGGCGACCGATTCGAGCGTGTATTGCGCCAGCTTCTGCTTCATCAGCTCAAATACGGTGGTGACTTCGGCGTCGGTGTAGTGCAGATCGGGATCCGCGCCTTTAAGCGCGATGGTCTTTTCCTTCGACCCCATCGACCCGGGCGCTTCGTGACGCTTGCCGGTCTTGGTGTCGTGGAAAAAGAAGCGATCCGTCGATCCTTCCGCGCGAACGAACAGATTGGTGCGCTTGTCTACCAGCAATGCAAGATCGGTTTGCTCCTTGACGTAAGGTGCATCGTAGAGATTGTTGTCGACGATGTACTTGGCGACCCCCAGAGCAAGTGCGGCATCGGTGCCCGGCTGGATGGACAGGAACAGGTCGGTGTGCACCATCGACGAATTGAAATCCGGCGAAATACCCACGACCTTGGCGCCGTTGTAGCGCGCTTCCCATGCGAAGTGGGCGTCGGGTATGCGGGTTTGCGAGATATTGCTGCCCCACAGCACGATGTACTTGGAGTTGAACCAGTCGGCGCATTCGCACGACTCGGTCTGCACGCCCCAGGTGAGCGGCTCACCGGGAGGCAGATCGCAATACCAGTCATAGAAAGAGCAGAAGACGCCGCCGGTATACTGCGCGAAGCGGGAGCCCGCGGAGAATGAAACCGGGCTCATGGCGGGAATCACGCTGAAGTAGGTATTGGTGTCCGGCCCGTATTGGTAGATGTTGTCAAGCAGCTTGCCGGCCACCAGAGTGAGCGCTTCGTCCCAGGTAGCCTTTCGCCACTTGCCCTCGCCGCGTTCACCGGCGCGGATCAGCGGAGAACGCAGCCGCTGCGGTCCGTAGACATATTCAGTGAAGCAGGCGCCCTTCTGACATCCGCGGGGATTGTAGTCGGGAAGGTCGGCGGAAATGCGCGGATAGTCGGCGGCCTGTTCCTCGCGGATCATGACACCATTGCGCACGTAGACGTTCCAGCTGCAGGAGCCGGTGCAGTTGGCGGAATGCGTGGAGCGGACCACTTTGTCCCAGGTCCATTGTTTGCGATAGAGGTCTTCCCAGCCGCGGTACGGGTACGCGCGTAGGGGATCGAGCGGGCCGGTGAAGGCCTCCAGTTGCGGCTTGTCCGCCTTGCGGCAGCCCGGGATGGACGCGCCAAGTGCGGCCAGCGCCCCGAGTTTGAGAAAGTCGCGTCGGTTCTTCATGGGTGCTGGCTCCTGGCTTGTGGGGAGGGCGGCTGCCATTTCCGGATATAGGCGAGCAGGTCTCCGATTTGCGATTCGCTGACACCGGCGCGGCCAAAGGCTGGCATCGGCGTGTTTTCGCGCCCGGCGCGGATGGTCTGCGAGATAAATGCGTCGGTGGCGGCTTTTTGAAAGACCGGGTTCGCCAGTGCTGGGGCGATCAGACCCTTGCCGTCGATGCCGTGGCATCCAGCGCATTCCTGCGCGAACAATGCAGCCCCACGCCCGGCGTCGCCCCGCGGTGGCGCGGCGGGTAGATCCATCGCGGGCGCCGAGGTCCGCAGGTACGCGACGAGTGCCGTCAATTCGGCGTCGCTCAACCCGCCCGCCTTCGGCCCCCAGCCCGGCATTCGGGTGCCGGGACGGCCTTCGCGGATGTTCTCCGCCAGGCATTCATCGTCTTCGGTACGGACGAAGGCCGCGTTCCGGATACCGGGAACGAAGCGCACCAACTTCTTGTCCCAACGGCTGTGCAGGCCCGTATCGTGGCAGGCCGCGCAATAGCGATGGTAAAGTGCGACCCCATCGGGCGGTGACGGGTGCAGGCGTGCGTATTGCTCGTCAATCTTATCGGGAGCCAGGTATTCCGCCGGAAAATCGCGCTGGCGCAGCGAGAGCATGAAGACGGTGAGCGCCTCCACCTGCGGCTGCGACAGCGCCGGCATGGGCATCAGGCTCCCCGCGACGATGCCGGCCGGGTCGCGAAAATGTTCGGCGAACCAGTTCCAGTTGGTCTGTGACCCCTTGAGGCTGGCGCGAACGAACTGATGCTTGGTCTTCATCCCCTCGTTGTCGAGCGCCGGTCCGAGTTGGCCTCCCTTGCCGTTGAGCTTGTGACAGCCGTTGCACCCCTTCTGCTCGAACAATTGCATCCCGAGCACCAACTTGTCCGCAGAGCCCGCGGGCAACGCGCGGGGATCGTGGCACGAAGCGCAAGTGGCCTCGGTGAACTTCGCGGGCAGCAGTGGGTAGTCCCAGAAGTAGTCCTCCGCCTTGGCTTCTTCGAAATTGAGCGCCGCGCCCTGCCCCTGGTGGCAAACCGTGCAACCGAACTTTTCCACTCGATGGATCGCGAGCAATCGTTTCGGATGTACGCGGTGCGGATTGGGCGGGTCCGTCATCCGTGGATCGTCGATCCCCAGATGGCACGACACGCAGCGGTCTACTGTATGCAACGCCGGTACTACCACTTGCCGAATCTCAATTGGCAGTCTGTCGGCAGTGGCGTGCCCGGCAGCGTCTTTGGCCTTCGCCTGTAGAATACCGCGGAAGGCAGTCTGATGCCCTCGCCAGTCCGCCGAGATATTCTCGCGGACAGCGGCGGCCAACAGAAATCCGACGGTCACTACGCTGCAAACCACCGTGACCCACTTATAAGGACGGGATGGATCGCCAGTCATCATTTCTCCTAATGTGTGGGCCACTGGCTGGGCCACCAGTAGAAATGCCAATTTGGTCCGCGGAAGATGGAGCCCATCGCGGTCAAGACTATGAAGCCTGCCAGGAAGCAGGTGAACAAGGCGATAGCCGACATGCGAATGCTGCCCGTCCGGCGCAGCACCCAGAGCGACCAGGCCGCATAGAAGGCCACGATCACGGTCGCCGGATTCAGAATGATGATCGCGATTTGCGGAATCGTGGGAAACCACGTGCGCAGCCAACCGAAATTCACCGTGACAGCAAGCAGGGCCAGCACGCTGGCCAAGCCGTACGCTGCCGACTGCCAGAACGTGCGCTTTCCCGCCGGCCCCCCGAACCAGATACCTACACCGCGAGGATCGCGGTCCAGGTAGGGGATCAGTCCCAGACCAATCAGCACGATGCTCGGAATGCCTACCCCGCCCATGAAGGCGGAGTACGAAACCAGTTCCTGAAGTCCGAGGAAATACCACGGTGCCTTGGCCGGATTCTCCGGGATCGCTGGATTCGCCATCTCCTTGAGCGGCGCATCGAAGAAGTAGCTCAACACCAGGGTCACCGCGATGGTGAACATGAACGCCGCGAGTTCAGCCCACAGCAGGTTGGGCCAGCTGGATACGGACCCTTCTGGCGATCTTCCCACCACGGGAGTTCGGCCCCGCACCACCGCCATCAGGCCATAGGTCTTCGTGGGTGCAAACACCTCGACGTCGCGGTCTCCGATGCGCGCCGGCGGCGCCGGTTTCGATTCGTCTCGCGAGAGGCCGCCATCCTTGCGCACGCGCCAGAAGTGAAGTCCCATGAAGGCCGAGATCAACACCGGCAAGATCGCCACGTGCAACACGTAGAAGCGGATCAGCGATTCCTGCCCGACGTAGTTGGCGCCCAGCAGGAGTTGTTTCTGGAATTTTCCCGGATCGAACCACGCCGTGATGCCGATGGCGTCGGTGACTTCCTTCGGTGAGTTGGCGATGTTAGCGCCGATCGTAACGGCCCAGTACGCCAACTGGTCCCACGGCAACAGATAGCCGGTGAAGCTGAGACCCAAGGTGAACACCAGCAGTGACAGTCCGATGAGCCAGTTGAATTCACGAGGACGCTTGTACGAGCCGGTGTAGAAAACGCGCGCCATGTGCAGAAACGCCGCCAGCACCATCAGGTGCGCGCTCCAGCGGTGGATATTGCGGATGAAGCGCCCGGCGGGCACCACGAAGTGAATGTCCTTCACCGAGTTGTACGCCAGCTCCACGCCGGGTTTGTAGTACACCATCAACAGGATTCCCGTGATGGTCAGCACGAAGAAGGAGGCGGTCAGGATGAGGCCCAGTCCAAACGTAGAGGCAAAACGCAGCGACCGGCGGTCGGTGCGAACGCTTTGCATGTGCAGGAAGAGATTGTGAAAGGTGCTCTGCGAGCGCTCGCGGTCCGTTTCCGGAACCTTGCCGTTACGCATCGCTGACTCGCGGATGTGCCGCGGCGCCTGCTTGATATTTTCGAGGAATTCCTGAATGGGCGTCATGGCATTCAAACCTGGAAGCGAGTTCCTTTCGACACCGTCGATTCGGCATTCACCTGCAATTGGCCGTCCGGCGATAGCACAACTTCCAGCCACGGCAGCGCGGCGGGAGCCGGTCCGCCAATTACTGAGCCATCGGTGGAGAACCGCGATCCGTGGCAGGGGCACGCAAAGCCCTCGCCTTCGGTGTGGGCCACAACGCAGCCCAAGTGGGTGCAAACGGAGGAAATCGCGTGGAAGCCCTGTTCCTCATGGAACAGGAAAAAGCCGCCGGCTTCGATGCGAGTGGCGGAGCCGACCGCATATTGCGCAGGATCGCCCAGCTTGAAGACCCGGAGCGGCCCAGGTTGCACGGCAGGCTTCGGCAGGCGCATCACTCCGGCGAGCGCGGTGCCCATGGCGATTACAACGCCCCAGAGAGCGGTCAGGCCGAGGAAATCGCGGCGTTTGGGAGAATCAGGCATAAGTCCACTCCTGGCGGAAAAGGAATCGCTCCATCGTGATGGCGTGTGTGGGGCAGCGTTGCGCGCATAAGGCGCACCGGATGCAACGGTCTTCGTCTTTCAGAATCGCCGAGTCGCCGGGACCGACGGTGCCATCGGCGAGCAGCGCAGCGATCTCGGGAGACGGGGCCAGTTGTTCGAGCCCCACCAGCTTGAGGCAAAGGGTGGGGCAAACGTCTACGCATCCGCCGCACAAAATGCATTTCTCGCCGTCGAAGATGGTGTTGACACCGCAATCCAGGCACCGGCCGGCCTCGCCGGAAGCCTGCACCTCGGTGTAGCCAGTCTCTACCAGGCGCTTCGGATCGGCCAGTCGCTCCTGTGCCGATGCCACTGGGATGTGCGCGCGCTTGCGGCCCTCATAACCGGCCTCGCGCTGGTAGTCTGCGATCTCGACGTGCAGTTGCGTTTCGTGCTGCCGAATTTCACGGCCGGTGAGGAAACGGTAGACTCCTCGCGCCGCCTTTTTGCCGCTGGCGATGGCGTCGATCATGAGGCGCGCACCGTAGGCGACGTCGCCCGCAGCGAAGACTCCCGGCGTTGGCGTTGCGCAAGTCTCCGGGTCCACCTGGAGCCGGGCGACGTCTCCCAGAAAGCTCAAATCCGCAATCTGGCCCACGGACAGCAGGACGGTGTCGGCTTCTACATCTACGGTCTCGGTATCGTCGTACACCGGGGCGAAGCGGCGGTTCGCGTCGAAGACTGACAACACGCGGCGGAAGCGTACTCCCGTGACGATCCTCTGCCCATTCTCCTCTCGGAAGAGGAATTCCTTGGGCCCGAGACGGTTGTGCCGGACGATGCCTTCTTCTTCGCCTTCGACGATCTCCACTTCATCTGCCGGCATTTCCTCGCGAGACTCCAGACAGGCCAGGTGGACCTCGCGGACGGCCTCCTGGCGCAGAGCTACGCGCGAGATATCGGTTTCGGTCTGGTGTGCGACCAGGCGTTCGGGGTCGCCATCTTCGTATCGAACCGCGGAGCGGGACACATCGAAGGCGACGTTTCCGCCGCCGATCACTACGACGCGGTGCCCGATGGGCAGTCGCTCGCCCAACGACATGGCACGCAGGAAATCGATGCCGCCGTAAATGCCCTCGGCATCGGATCCAGGCAGTTGCAGCATGCGCGCCCGCTTGGCGCCCACTGCAATGATGACAGCCTTGAAGTTGCGACGAAGTTCCTCGAACTCGATGTCGCGGCCTACCTTGATACCACAGCGAAACTCGACGCCCAGCGACCGGATCAATTCGATCTCAGCGTCGATCAGGTCCCGTGGCAGACGGTAGGCAGGGATGCCGGTGTAAAGCATCCCAGCCGGCCGCGGTTCAGCTTCGAAGATCGTGGGCGCCATACCCATCAGGGCGAGGTCGTGAGCGGCGGCAAGGCCGGCGGGCCCGGAACCGATGATCGCCACGCGAAGTCCATCCGGTTTCTGGTACTCGCGCGATGCCAGGAATCGCGCAAAGTTGGTCATCTCCTCGAGGCCGTCGCAGGCGCCCTCGGAGAACTCGGCTGGGGTGCGGGATTTGCCTGAATACTGGTCGGAAACAAACCGCTTCAGGGCGCGAATTGCGATGGGCTGGTCGATGGATCCGCGCCGGCATGCGGCCTCGCAGGGAGCGCCACAAACCCGGCCGCAGATGGACGCGAGCGGATTAGGACCGCGGGCGATCAGGTATGCCGACTCGTAGTCACCAGCAGCTATGGCGCGTATATAGCCACGGGCGTCGGTCTGTACGGGACAGGCGTATTGGCACTTGATCTGACGGCGCCAGTACTCTTCGTTGGGCACTGTGGCCGTAAACCGAGTTTCCGCCGCCTGGATCATGTAATCCCTTGATACAACTGATTCGGGTCAAGAAGCTGTGACCAAAGTCACAGCGGGTGAATCAGGCCCAAATATACTCTAATTTAAGGAGCTAGGGAAGGATGAGAAGTGTCGTCGCGCTCGTAATTCTGTTTGGCTATTCGCTTTCCGGTGCATTCGCTCAAAGCGCCGCCCCTCCGCCGCTCAAAATCGGTTATGTGACGGTGTCCGGGTCTCTGCGGACACGCGTTGAATCGTGGGACTGGTTCCAGGGCGCAGCCAATAACGATTACACGTTTCCAGGCTCCATCTTCCGCTTTAGCTTGGCGCGAACGGTAAAATCCTACGACTGGCAACTCGAGTTCGCGGCGCCTTTTCTCATAGGGCTGCCGGATGACGCGATCGCACCGGGAGCGCAAGGCCAACTCGGCTTTGGAGCGACCTACTTTGCCGCCAACCAGCGAAATACGAACGCCGCGATGGTATTTGCGAAGCAGGCGTTCATTCGATTCAAAAGCCTGGGTGCCGGCCAGTCGCTCAAGCTCGGACGGATGGAATTCATCGACGGCACTGAGGTCGCTCCGAAGAACGCGACCCTGGCGGCGCTCAAGGGCGACCGCGTCGCGCACAGGCTGATTGGGAACTTCGGGTTTTCAGACGTCGGGCGGAGCTTCGATGGCGCACAATATTCTCTGAATCGTTCCAAGTTGAACCTGACCTTGTTTGGCGGCCGACCTACGCGCGGCGTGTTTCAGGTGGATGGCTGGGGCGAGGTCAACGTCAACGTCTTCTATGGTGCGGTCACGGGGCAAGCCTCTACCAAGAAGGGCGCCGGGGAATGGCGGATCTTTGGCTTGGGATACCAGGATTACCGGGACGGCGTCCTGAAGACGGACAATCGCCCGGCGCCCGTGAGGACAGCCGATCACGAGCACATCAACATTGGTACATTCGGGGGCCACTTCATCCACACCGTGGAAACGCAGGCTGGCGCCCTGGATGTGCTGGCCTGGGGAGCACTCCAAACCGGATCGTGGGGCAACCTGGCTCATCGCGCCGGCGCCTTTGCTGCGGAAGGCGGATGGCAACCCGCTGTGGTAAAGAGTCTCAAGCCATGGCTACGTGCCGGGTACAACTACGCCTCAGGAGACAAAGATGCCAGCGACTCCACCCATGGCACCTTCTTCCAGGTGCTACCGACACCCCGCGTTTATGCACGATTTCCATTCTTCAACATGATGAACTATCGCGATGTCTTCGGCGAACTGGTACTGCGGCCGTCCAAGAGAGTGACGGTGCGTTCCGATGTCCATTCACTGCGGCTCGCGAATCGAAACGACCTCTGGTATTCGGGGGGCGGCGTCTTTCAACCCTGGACGTTTGGATACACCGGACGTGCCTCCAACGGCCAGTCCAGTCTCGCGAACCTCTACGATCTCAGCGTCGACTACAACGCCAACCAGCACCTGGCTCTGGGCGCATACTATGGCCATGCGGCGGGTAAACTCGTGATCCAGGCCATTTACCCACAAGGGAAGAACGGGAACCTTGGGTACCTTGAAATGATGTTCCGCTTCTGACCCTTACTTTCCGAACCAGGTGAGATGTGTCGAGCCTTGAATAGAACTGTGGACAGCCGCTCCGGCTCGCCGCAAGGTCTCAATGAGCGGTTGCGGCCGGAACGAACTGCGCAACAGTACCACCTCCCCGGCGGCGAGCGCACCGACTGCTTCGCGGATTCTCCCGATGGGATGGACACCGCGTTCCAACATCGCGTCCGCGTCAACTTCTTCCGCCACGCGGCAGTTCGTCAGCCAGCTTGAGTCACCAACCACATCCGGAGCCTGTTGGAGGACAGGCAGATCCAGTTCAGCCTGGCCGGTGACGTCGCGGAGTTTGCGGATCATCGCCTG